>JAISME010000024.1 GCA_031276915.1 Zoogloeaceae bacterium | reverse complement strand
ATGAACCGCAGGCTGACCGTCAGGAAGACCCCGACAATCAACAACAGGGGAATCAGCAGGTACGGCCCCCAGACAAAACCATCCAGCGCGCTGACCAGACTTGTAAATGTTTCCATGACCATCCTTTCCATTGAACCATGGCGTTTGTCGCGCCAGGATTTTATCGCATGGCCGACAATATACGCATGTAATGCGCCATCGTACATTGTTGGAGGAAGTTCCAGAACGCACGAACCGTGCCGGGTGAGAGAGGGAATCGGGAGGAATTCCAGCGTTATTGACAAGGAAGGGTTCGATAATCATGAGTTTCCCTTGGTCGCTGGATGATGTGCGAAATGAAAGATGGGACAGCCTCATGGCGCACATTGACGAACTGGCGGCAACAACAAATCCAGACGCAATATCGATGTTGTTGTGTTCTGTCCCTGCGTGTTCCGGCGTTTGCCATGTTGTAGAGAAAATCGTCGCCCCTGGAGGAAACCCGTCGTTTGAAACTTCCCTGGCACTCCCCGAAAAAGAAAGGATCGGGTTCCTTGAGGGCGATGGGCTGTCTGGAGGAAGCCTCCCGGGTATTCGCCCATGGGCGCCGCGTGGGGTGGCGAGGAAACACCTGGGACAACGCGGTGTTTGATCTCCTGTGGCGCCGATGTCAATGGGGCGACGTATTCAGGGTGTTCGTATACAGCATTGCAGATGGCGATTGTTTTCAAGCTGTATGAGCATGCCAGGCTGTTGCTTGACAATGGCGTCGACCCTTGTCGGGAATCTGGTGAATTCGATCGTCCCAATACCCTTGATATTGCAAGGGAGACAAATATGCAATGAAATTATTGCGCGAGAAAATGCAAATGTTTTCACGATGCGCATTTCACAAAGTGTCGAATGCGTCACCAGGGAGGAGGCCGGCAACAATCATCAGGGGGATTCCGTTCCTCTTTCCGGCAGGTTGATCGTAAACGTCGCTCCCTCGCCCGGCACGCTGTTTACGTTGATGGCGCCGCCCAGATTGCGGATGATGTTGTAGACAAGGTGCAATCCCAGACCGCTGCCGCCCTGGCCGCGGCGGGTGGTGAAGAAGGGGTCGAATATCCTGGGCAGGTTTTCGCGGGAGATGCCCTTGCCGTCGTCTTCGTAGATCAGGGTAATGCCCTGTTTTTTCGGCTTGACCGTGATGGTGATCGTGCCTTCCTCGTCTTTTTCGAACGCGTGGGCCACGGAATTGCTGACGAGATTGGTGATGATCTGGCTCAACGCGCCCGGCATGGTGTTGAAGTGCAGGGTTTCCGGGCAGTGGATGCACGCCTGGATGCGGGTTTTCCTGAGTTTGGGCGTCAGGGAAACGATGATGTCCTTCAGATAGCTTTCCAGCGCGATGACCTGCCAGTCTTCGCTCGATTGATCCACGGCGATTTTCTTGAAACTTTGGATCAGGTTTGCCGCGCGGGTCAGGTTGCTCAGGATGATCCGCACGGTTTCCTGGCAGGTGGCAAGAAAATTCGTGAGGTCGGATTTTTTCATCGTGCCCGCGGCAAAGGTGTTTGCAAGTGTGGCGGCGCTCTCCTCCAGATGAGAGGCCGCCGTGACGCCGATGCCCAGCGGGGTATTGACCTCATGCGCGATGCCTGCCACGAGCGATCCCAGCGCGGCCAGTTTTTCGTTCTGAATCATCTGGTCGGTCGCGCTTTGCAGGTCGCTCAGGGCCTTGTGCAATTGCTGGTTGCTTTCCTGCAATTCGCGCGTCTGTTCCTCCACATGGCGCTGTAGGGTCAGGTTGTGGGTGAAGAGCGAATAGGAATCGCCAAAACTGCTCGTCGAGCGCTCCACCCGGTCCATCAGGGCGCGGTTGACCTTTTCCAGCCGGGTAATCCTGTGTTCAAGTGCAGCGATTTGTTCGGCATCATGTGTGTCTTCGCTCATGTGCCGTCTCCCAGGATCAGCGCGGTCAGCGTGTGGTTGACATGAATGCCGCAAAATTGCTCGCCATAGGTGGAAAAGCCGATGAACGGATAGCGGGAAAGCACGGCCCGGGCCTTTTCCAGTTCGCCGTGCTGTCGCATTTCCAGGCGGCGCAGGATGCAGTCACTGCCGAAGATCAGGGCCGGATGGGGAATGGTGGTGCGGATGCTGTCGAGCCTTGCCTCCAGATGCGCGATCAGGCTGGCGGAAGGCTTGGCGACGGTAAACACCAGCCCTGTGTCGATGGCGCAGAAAAAGGTCAGGCTGCCGTCGGGATTCACCTTCTGGATGGAGCGCACATAGTATTTGCCGCCGATGCGCAGCATGACCGGATGCGCGGCGAAGACCTGCGGCGTCAGCTTCTCCAGGGTGAGGTCGACGGCCTCGGCGTATTCCCCGGCGGCGGGCAGTCCATTGATTTCCATGACGGTGCGCCGGGTAACGTCGGCTTCCGTGATGACAAGGCGCTTTTCCGTCGGCTCGAAATGCTGGGTGTGGATGGGCAGGAAAGGCAAGGTGGTTTCGACAACGGCAAGCACGGCGATGTTTTCGTGAAAGGCGCCGTCGTGATACACCCGCGTATGCGCGAAATCAAGGCCGTCGCCCGCGGAAGCGCCAATCAGCGGAATGCCCTTCAGCGCAGTGTTGATGCGGCTCACGACCAGTTCTTCCAGCATCGAGAGGCCATCAATGAGCAAGAGGGTGAAACTGTGTTGCCGGTTCAGATAGGCAAGTGGTTCGAGTTCCCCGGGATTGCCCTTGTTGACGAAGGTTTTCAGGTCGGGGATGAGAATGGTCTTCAGGGTCAACTGGTCGGAGGCGATGGCGGCGCAGATGAGCGCGCCCTCGATATAGCCTTCGCTGCCCAGGATTTCCCCGGCAGTCGTGCAGCCGATGGTCGGGCAATTGAAGGTGGATTGCATGGCCCGCCCCAGCGCGACGTGATCGTATTTCGGCGAGCAGAAGAAAATGAGCGCGTTCGGCTCGATGTCGCCCACCTGGGCTTCCAGCTCCTGCACCGCTTTCTTCGCGTCGGGGTGAAAGCTTTTCCCGAATCGGACTTCAATGGTCATGGTCTTGTCTCCTTTCCTGTGGGTTTCTGGCGATTTATTTCGTTTTCATCGTGAAACGAACTCCGTGAAGTGAATTCCGGTTGCAACCCCGCCCGAAGGAATCGGCGCGCGGGCTGGAGCCTTGTCCATGGCCGGGATTTCGACCGTGACAACCGGAAGAACCTGGCCGGTCAAACCAGAAAGTCTATCCGCTTCGGCCTGCGAAGGGGACACACAAGGGTACCCCCCTTCCAGATTCGTCCCGCGCGGCTGGCCGGGATGCCGGTCGCGCGTTTCCCGCCTTCAATGAAATGAGGATTTCACAGTCAGCCGACATGCTTCCGGGGCATTTCCCGGCGGCCTGCCCCATGCTGAAGCGGGACGCCTCAATCCTTGAAGCTCTCGCGGATTTTCAGCACTTCTTCCTTGCGCGCGAACAAGAGGTCGATCAGTCCGGGGTCAAATTGCTTGCCGCGCTGTTCCTTCATGTAGTCGAACACCGTGTCGATTGGCCAGGCATTCTTGTAGCAACGCGGGCAACCCAGCGCGTCGAAGACGTCGGCGATCGCGGTGATGCGTCCGTAGATGTGGATGTCCTCGCCGGAGAGGCCGCGCGGATAGCCCTTTCCGTCGTAGCGTTCATGGTGCTCGTAGGCGACGATGGCGGAAATGTCGAGCAGCCGGCTGTTGGAGCCGGACAGCAGCTCCTTGCCGATTTCCGCGTGTTTTTTCATGATCTCGAATTCCTCGGGCGTCAGCCGCCCGGGTTTGTTCAGGATGGAATCGGGAATGCCGACCTTGCCGATGTCGTGCATGGGTGCGGCTTCCTTCAACATCTGCGCTTCCGCGTCACTCATGCCGGAAGCCAGCGCGAGCAGATGGCAATATTCCGCCACCCGGCGCACATGATTGCCGGTTTCTTCCGAACGGGTTTCCGCCACCGCGCCGATGCGCTCGACCACTTCCTTCTGGGTGCGCTCCAGTTCCTCCGCGAGATGAATGTTGTTGAAAGCGATGGCGACATTGGCGCAGAAGATGTCCAGGAGATCGCGGTCGAACACGCTCAGTTCGCGCGTGCCTTCCAGGTACATGAGACTGTTCTGTCCGCCGTTGTAGGTGAAGAGGAGCACGATGTGATCGTCGGCGAAGATGTTGCCCTGCCGGGCGATCGCTTCCTGGATGTAGCTCTGGATGTGTTCCGGCAGCGCCTGCTCGATGGACTGCCCGGCCCGGCAGGAATACGCGCCGGTGCCCGCGACGATGCGCAGGTCGCCGGACATGGCGCGGTTGTCGGCAATGAGGCAGCGCGAACCACAGCAGAAGGCGTTCTCGCCCAATTGCAGGAGGGAGAGCAACTGGATCAGCACGCCCCGGACGAAGCGCTCCATCGACTGGACCTGGAAAATGCTGGCCGAGGCGCTGATGATCTGCTCCAGTCCCTGCCGGTTCTGCTCGATGATTTCCAGATAGGCATAGGCGCGCAGGCCCGCGACAACGGAGGTGAAGAGCTTTTGCGCGGTGAGTTCGGTCTTGGTCTTGTAATCGTTGATGTCGTATTCCAGGATCACCCGCCGCTCCGGAGCCTGGCCGGGCTGGCCGGTGCGCAGGATGATGCGGCTCATGCGATTGCCGAGCGTCTCGCGGACATGCTGCACCACATCCAGCCCGGCGCTCTCGCTCTCCATCACCACATCGAGGAGCATGATGGCGGTATCCGGATGCCTGGCGATCAGGGTTTTCGCCTCCGCGCCACTGTAGGCGCTGATGAACTCCAGCGGACGCCCATCGAAGACGAAACCGGCGAGCGCCAGCCGGGTAATGGAGTGAATGCCGGGCTCGTCGTCGACGATCATCACGCGCCAGGGCCTGCGGGGCGCTTGCGGCGTGGGTACGCCCGCATCCTCGTCTGCGAAGGAAAGTTCATCATCATCCGTCATGGTTTCTTCTCCGATGCCCAGGGAGGCGATCCACAAGCTTATCCTTGCGGCATTCTACAATGAAGTTGGCGGAACATTCCGGAATTTCCCGAAACCCGCCCGGGGGATTTTCATGGCAAGGAATCCGATGCCACGCATTCCGTCTTGTCCCGTTCGATCAGGGCATAGGCCGAATGGTTGTGGATGGATTCAAAGTTTTCCGATTCCACGGTGTAGGACAAAATGCGCGGTTCGGCGTTCAGGCGGGCGGCGATGTCGCGCACCATGTCCTCGACGAACTTGGGGCTGTCGTAGGCGCGTTCGGTGACGTATTTCTCGTCGGGGCGCTTCAGGAGTCCATAGAGTTCGCAGGAGGCTTCGGCCTCCACGAGTTCCACCACTTCCTCGATCCACAGGAAGGCGCGGCTGTGGACAGTGACGGTAACGTGCGAACGCTGGTTGTGCGCGCCGCGATCGGAAATTTCCTTGGAACAGGGGCAAAGGCTCGTGACCGGAACCACCACCTTCAGGCGGGTGACGATCCGGGGTTCGCCTTGCGCGTTTTTCGTGATGTCGCCAATGAACGTGACGTTGTAATCCATGAGGCTTCGTACACGGGAAACCGGCGCGGTCTTGTTCACGAAATAGGGAAAATTCATTTCGATGTGACCGCTTTCGGCTTCCAGCCGCGTCACCATTTCCGTCATCATGACCGGGAAATTCTCCACGGAAATTTCCTGTTCGTGGCTGTTCAGGATTTGCACGAAACGGGACATGTGCGTGCCCTTGAAATTGTGCGGCAGGCCCACGTACATGTTGAAGGTGGCGATGGTGTGCTGGATGCCGCGGTCGCGGTCGCTCACCCTGATGGGATGGCGGATGGACTTGATGCCGACCTTGTTGATCGCCAGTTGGCGGGTGTCGGCGGAGCTCTGCACGTCGGGGATGGTGCGTGTCATGTCATTCCTTCGTTTTGTCGTGATGCCGGTGCGCGGGCGAGAAGCCGCGCCGTGACTGCCCGGACAATGCCCGCGGCGTCCAGTCCCGCCTCGGCGAGCAGTTGTCCCTGTTCACCGTGTTCGATGAAGCGATCCGGCAGGCCAAGGCGCAGGAGCGGCGCGGCAATGTCCCGCTCGGACAGGAATCGCGCGATTTCGGAACCCGCGCCGCCAATGACGCTGTTTTCCTCCAGGCTGACCAGAAGGTCGTGCGTCCGGGCGAGCGCGGCGATCAGGTCGGTATCCAGCGGTTTCACGAAGCGCATGTTGGCGACACTCGCGTCCAGCGTGATTCCCGCCGCGAGCGCGGGCGCGACGAGACTGCCGAAGGCGAGCAGCGCGACGGTCTTGCCGCTGCGCAGCAGCGCCCCCTTGCCGATGGACAGCGCCGGCGCGCCGTCTTCCTCCCGCGCGGCGAGCGCTGGTCCGGCGCCGCGGGGATAGCGCACGGCGGCGGGCGTTCCGAGCCGGTAGGCGGCGGTGAGCATGCGGCGGCATTCGCCGGTGTCCGCCGGGGTCATGATCGTCAGGTTGGGAACGCAGGCAAGGAAGGAGAGGTCGAAACTGCCATGGTGGGTTGCTCCGTCCGCGCCGACAAGCCCGCCCCGGTCAATGGCGAAAACAACAGGCAGGTTTTGCAGGGCGACATCGTGAATCAACTGGTCGTAGGCACGCTGCAAAAACGAGGAATAGATGGCGACCACAGGCTTTAGCCCCTCGGCGGCAAGTCCGGCCGCGAAGGTGACGGCATGCTGTTCGGCGATGCCGACATCGAAATGGCGATCGGGAAACTCCCGCGCGAAACGCGTGAGGCCGGATCCCTCGCGCATCGCGGGGGTGATGGCGACGAGACGCGGATCGGTCTTCGCCGTGTCGCACAGCCAGTCGCCGAAAGCTTGCGTATAGGTCTTCCCGCCATCCCTGGCGCCGCCTGCCGCGACACCCTTTTCCGCGTCGAATTTGCCGACGCCGTGATAGAGCACCGGGTCGGCTTCGGCCAGCTTGTAGCCTTGTCCCTTGGTGGTGATGACGTGCAGGAAGCGCGGACCCCTGAGCTTCCTGATGTTTTCCAGGGCGGGAATGAGCACGCCAAGGTCGTGACCGTCGATGGGACCGTAGTAGTGAAAGCCGAATTCCTCGAAGAGCGTGCCCGGCACGATCATGCCCTTGACGTGTTCCTCGGCGCGGCGGGCGAGCGCGAGCAGCGGCGGCGCCAGTTGCAGCATGTTCCGGCCCGCCCTGCGGGCGGCGTCCATGGTCCTGCCGGACATGATGCGGGTGAGGATGTGATTCAGGGCGCCCACTGGCGGCGAGATGGACATTTCGTTGTCATTCAGGATCACCAGGAGATCGGGATCGGTCACTCCCGCGTTGTTCAGGGCCTCGAAAGCCATGCCGGCCGACATCGCGCCATCGCCGATGATGGCGACCGCCTTTCTCGCCTCGCCCTGCTGCCTGGCGGCGAGCGCCATGCCCAGCGCGGCGGAAATGGAGGTGGAGGAATGCCCGGCTCCGAACGCGTCGTATTCCGACTCGGAACGCCGGGGGAAACCGGAAATGCCGTCCTTCATCCGGAGCCGCGCCATTTCCGCGCGCCGCCCGGTCAGGATCTTGTGCGCGTAGCTCTGGTGGCCCACGTCCCAGACCAGCCGGTCGTCGGGCGTGTCGAACACGTAGTGCAGGGCGATGGCGAGCTCTACTGTGCCGAGATTGGAGGAAAGATGACCACCAGTCCGCGAGACGGACGCAACGAGGAAATCCCGGATTTCCTGGGCGAGCTGCGGTAGACGCGCGCGCTCAAGCTGGCGCAGGTCCGCCGGGCTGTCGACACTTTCCAGCAGGGGATAGGTCGCGCGCATCAAAATTGCCGTTGTTGGATGAAATCGGCCAGCGCGGCGAGGCGCGCGGCACGCGCGCCGAAAGGCTTGAGCGCCGCCAGCGCCGAGGCGCGCAGGGTTTCCGCGTATTCGCGGGTGGCGGCAAGGCCCATCAGGCTCACGTAGGTGGGTTTTCCCGCGGCCGCGTCCTTGCCCGCTGTCTTGCCCAGTGTGGCGGTGCTGGCCGTGCAGTCGAGCATGTCGTCGACCACCTGGAAAAGCAGGCCGATCCGTTTGGCGAAGCAATCCAGGCTTGCCTCTTCTTCCGCCGCCAGGGCATCGCCGCAGCAGGCGCCCATGCGCGTGGCGGCGCGAATCAGCGCGCCGGTTTTCATGGCGTGCATCAATTCCAGTTCCGGCTGATCGAGCGTTTTCCTGCCAACGGCGGCAAGGTCGATCGCCTGTCCGCCCGCCATTCCCAGGGAACCGCTCGCCCGGGCAAGCAGGGAAACCAGCTTCAGGGCGCGTTCCGGCGGCAGGCCGGGAATGTTCGCCAGGCATTCGAAAGCCAGGGTTTGCAAAGCGTCGCCGACCAGAAGCGCCGTGGCTTCATCGTATTCGATGTGGCAGGTGGGACGCCCGCGCCGGAGTTTGTCGTCGTCCATCGCGGGCAGATCATCATGCGTCAACGAATAGGCGTGAACCAGTTCCACGGCGACGGCGGCGGTTCTGAGCGCGGCGCGTGGCGCGGCGGAAATTTCGCCGGCGGCAAAAACGAGCAGCGGTCGCATGCGCTTGCCGCCACCCAATGCGGCATAGCGCATGGCGGAATGCAGACGGTGGGGAAGCGTGGTCGCGGCGGGAAGCGCGGCGGCAAGCGCCGCCTCCGCCTCTTCCTGCGCGGCGGCCATCCAGCCCTGGAAGTCCTGGACACCCATGCTCATCATGGGCGCGATTCGGGTTGCCAATCCTTCCATTCCCCGTCTTCCATGATCCGGATTTTCTGTTCGGCGGCGACAAGCTGCGCCTGGCAATGCCGCAACAGGGACATGCCACGTTCATAAGCGGCGATGGAAGCCTCCAGTTCCAGCGCACCGTTTTCCATGTTTTCGACAAGCGCCTCCAGTTCGGCAAGGGCGGTCTCGAATTTCAGGTCGGAGGGAAGGGCGGGATCGGACATGGACACAGGATCGCGTTGAAACGAACGAACATACTGAATTCACGCGGAAAGGTCAATTGGGTTCCGCGAATGCTTTCGCGGATGGCAATTCCCTGCCGGTTCGTCCGGGGAATTCCGGTATCAATCCGGTATCGAATGGCGCGCCGGGCGCGATTGTCCCGCCGGAGAACCATGCCGCGGATCTTCGGCGCGTCCGGACGGGGCGCGAAAATCGCCGTCCACGGGACTTGTATTCCGTTAGAATGGCGTTCCCCATTGAACCGCTGTCCGCCAGACATGACAATCAGGAACCGGACGATGCCGCCCGTGGAAGCAGAGCGACGCGAGCGGATTCAGGATGAACTGCTCCTGCGGCCTGCTTCCGCCGTTGCGCGAAAGGATCCGAACCGCCCGATTCTGGCAAGCCTGCTCGCGGGCCGCGCTTGCGGCGCGGGTGTCTTGCCCGCTTCGCTGGGACTTTCCGCGGAAGAATGCGCGCATCTCTGGCGCGATTGCTTTCCCGGTCCCGTGCTTTCCTTGCCAGACCAGCCCGTGGAAGCCCTGCCGGAAGGCGCCGACCTGGTTGCGCTCCTTCTGGAGGCGCGCGCCGGACGCTTTCCTTCCGAAGTCTGGCTTGCCAGGATTGTCGTGACGGCCTGCGCGGGCAGGGAACATCTCTGGCGCGATCTTGGACTTTTCGACCGCGGGGAACTTTCCCGACTTCTCATGAACGCCTTTCCGGCGTTTGCCCGCGGGAACACGGGCGACATGAAGTGGAAGAAATTCCTCTATCGCGCCTATTGCGCCCGTGAAGGCATCTACGTATGTCCCGCGCCTTCCTGCGGCGAATGCGCGGACCACGCCCTGTGTTTCGCGCCAGAAGACTGATGGCGAGGCGCGGCGGGCATTCCTGCCGGTCGCCCAAAAACAAATGCCCAAAAACAAATCCGGGCGGTCCGGTATCGCCGGCCCAGTGCGCCGCTGGAGTGGACGATTGGCGCGCGCCTTCCGGAATGTCATCGTTTCGTCACAAATCAGGTTTACAGTGACTGACGTTTTGATTCGTGCACATCATGCAGATATGTCAACGTTCCTTTGCAACGCCTTCCCCCTGGAGGCCATGTTTCCCTCCATGCCCGTGACCGGGCGACACCGCGGGAGCAGCACGCGCCGTCGCCGGGTGATCCTCCCGAACGGGAAGGTTTCCAACCGGAGTCTGTCGTAGATGAACCTGTCCACGCCCCCTTCGCGCGGAGCGGGGTTTGTCATCTCCAATGCCCTGGCCGATCGCCTGTTCGGCTGGCTGACGCGCGGCGCGGCGCTTTTCACGCTGGCCTTGCTGCTGGGCATCCTGGTTTCGCTTGCCGTCGGGGCCTGGCCGGCCATCCGGCAGTTCGGAGTCGGATTCCTGACGCGCAATGCCTGGAATCCCGTGCAGGAAGACTTTGGCGGACTGGTGATGATCTACGGAACGCTGGTGACTTCCGTGGTTGCGCTCCTCATCGCGGTGCCGGTCAGTTTTGGCATCGCGCTTTTTCTGACCGAGCTTGCGCCGGTATGGCTCAAGCGTCCGCTGGGAACAGCGATCGAGTTGCTTGCCGCGGTGCCGTCCATCGTCTATGGCATGTGGGGGTTGATGGTGTTCGGCCCGGTGCTGGCGCGCTACGTGCAACAACCGTTGCAGGCGCTCCTGGGCGACATGCCCGTGTTCGGGGCGCTGGTTTCCGGGCCACCGGTGGGAATCGGCCTCTTGTCCGCCGGCATCATTCTCTCCATCATGATTATTCCCTTCATCGCTTCCGTTATGCGCGATGTCTTCGAAGTGACGCCGCCGCTCCTGAAGGAATCGGCCTACGGCCTGGGCGCGACGACCTGGGAAGTGGTCTGGCGCATCGTGCTGCCCTACACCAAGACGGGCGTGCTGGGCGGCGTCATGCTGGGACTGGGGCGGGCGCTGGGCGAGACCATGGCGGTGACTTTCGTGATCGGCAACATGAACCAGTTGAGCTCGCTTTCCCTTTTCGAGCCGGCCAACAGCATCACCTCCGCGCTCGCCAATGAATTCGCCGAGGCCGCGCCCGGTTTGCACCAGGCATCCCTGATCTACCTGGGACTCGTCCTCTTCCTGATTACCTTCACGGTGCTGGTGTGCTCCCGCCTGTTGCTCCTGCGCCTGCAGAAAAACGAGGGAAGGAACACATGAGCATGACCGCTGCCCCAGCGCGCGACATGGCGCGGCAGGCACGTTTTTCCCGCCGCAAGTGGATCAACCGGATCGCGCTTTTCATGGCGCTCGCCGCGATGCTGTTCGGCATGTTCTGGCTGGCGTGGATCCTGTGGGAGACGCTCCGCTTGGGATTCGGGGGATTGCATCTTGCGCTCTTCACGGAAAACACACCGCCGCCCAACGAGGAAAGCGGCGGACTTGCCAACGCGCTCTTTGGCTCGTGCATGATGGTCGCGCTGGCGACCGTCATCGGCGCGCCCATCGGCATTCTTTCCGGCATCCATCTTGCCGAATACAATCCGCGCGGCACGCTGGCGGTCACGGTGCGCTTCGTAAACGACCTCCTGCTTTCCGCCCCTTCCATCGTCATCGGCCTCTTCATCTATGCCACGATCGTCGTGCGCTTCAAGCAGTTTTCCGGTTGGGCGGGTGCGGCGGCGCTGGCGCTCATCGTGATCCCGGTTGTCATCCGTACCACCGAGAACATGCTTGCGCTGATTCCGGCAAGCCTGCGCGAAGCCGCCTACGCGCTGGGCGCGCCGAAGTGGAAGGTTATCCTCCGCATCACGCTCAATGCCGCGCGCGCGGGCGTCGTTACCGGCGTGCTGTTGGCCGTGGCGCGCATTTTCGGCGAAACCGCGCCGCTTCTCTTCACCGCGCTCAACAACCAGTTCTGGTCATCCGGACTGGGCGGCCCGACCGCCAACCTGCCGGTCACCATCTTCCAGTTCGCCATGAGTCCTTATGAAAACTGGCAACAACTGGCCTGGGTCGGCGTCTTCCTGATTACCCTGATCGTGCTTGGGCTCAATGTCCTGGCGCGGTTTTTCTCCCGCGACAAATGACCATCATGACGGATACGACAACCGACACGCCCGCCGCGCCATCCCGCAATGCCAAGCTCGTCGTGCGGGACCTGAATTTTTACTACGGCAAGTTCCTGGCGCTGAAGAACATCAGCCTTGATGTTCCGGCCAACCGTGTTACGGCTTTCATCGGCCCCTCGGGGTGCGGCAAGTCGACACTGTTGCGCACCTTCAACCGAATGTTCGAGCTTTATCCCGACCAGCGCGCCGAGGGCCGGATTCTGCTCGACGGCGAGGACCTGCTCGCCTCGAAGGATGACGTCGCGCTGATCCGCGCCCGCATCGGCATGGTGTTCCAGAAGCCGACGCCGTTTCCCATGTCGATTTTCGACAACATCACATTCGGCGTGAAGCTCTTCGAGCGGCTTTCCGCCATCGACATGGAAGAGCGTGTGGAATGGGCGCTGAAGAAGGCGGCCCTGTGGGACGAAGTCAAGGACAAGCTCTCCCAGAACGGCGCCAGCCTCTCCGGCGGACAGCAACAGCGGCTGTGCATCGCGCGTGGTATCGCCATCAAGCCGGAGATCTTGCTCCTCGACGAACCCTGTTCCGCGCTCGACCCGATTTCCACCGCCCGGATCGAGGAATTGATCGCGGAACTGAAGGCCGACTACACAGTCATCATCGTTACCCACAACATGCAACAGGCGGCGCGTTGCAGCGACTACACCGCCTATATGTACCTGGGCGACCTCGTGGAGTTCGGCGAGACCGAGCAGATGTTCTTCAAGCCGCGCCGTCGGGAAACCGAGGACTACATCACCGGCCGTTTCGGCTGATTTCCGGGGAAATCTCATGAGCGAAAAACACCTTTCCTCCCAATTCGACAGCGATCTCAACGCCGTTTCCTCGCAGCTCATGGAAATGGGCGGACTCATCGAGACGCAAATCCAGCATGCCATCCAGGCGCTGGCGCAGTTTTCCATTCCCCTGGCCGACGATGTCATCCATGTCGAGGATCGGGTGGACGCCCTGGAAGTCGACATTGATCGCGCCCTGACCACCGTCATCGCGCGGCGTCAACCTACTGCCCGCGATCTGCGCCTGCTGTTGGCGGTTTCCAAGATCACCACCAATCTTGAGCGCGTCGGCGACGAGGCGCAGAAAATCGCGCGGCGCGTAAAGTCCATCATTGCGAACGGCGAGAGCCACAAGATGCCGATCGGTGACTTGCGCGTGGCGTCCGATCTCGCCATCGATCTCATCCACCGCGCCCTGGACGCTTTCGCCCGTCTCGACATCCCTGCCGCCGTGGATATCCTGAAGGAAGACAACCTGATCGACCGCGAATTCAAGGGGTTTACGCGAAAACTCATCACCTACATGATGGAAGACCCGCGCACAATCAGCGACAGCCTCGATCTCCTCTTCGTCGCCAAGGCGATCGAGCGCATCGGCGACCATGCCAAGAACATCGCCGAGTTCATTATCTACATCGTCAAAGGCACAGATGTGCGCCACAGTTCGCTTACGCACATCGAGACGATTACGCAGTGAGTCTTCATGTGTGTCGCTCCCGATGATCGATCCGGCGTCGTCCGGCGCGTCCTTGCCCACATCTTTGCGCCGTTCATGAACAGTTCCGCTTCCACTCCCAGACCCCGCGTGCTGATCGTCGAGGACCAGCCCGACATCGTCGAACTGGTCATGGTCCATCTGCGTCACGAGGGCTTCGAACCCGTCGCGGCCTCGAACGGCGCCGAGGCGCAACGCCTCCTGGATGCCGTGCTGCCCGACCTCATCCTGCTCGACTGGATGCTTCCCGGTGGCCAAGACGGCCTGGATCTGGCGCGCCGCTGGCGCTCGACACCGCGCGCGAAACAGGTGCCGATCATCATGCTTACCGCCAGGAGCGAGGAAGCCGACAAGATCGCCGGACTGGACAATGGCGTGGACGACTACATCACCAAGCCCTTTTCCCCGGCGGAACTGATGGCCCGCATTCGCGCCCTGTTGCGTCGCCGTGCGCCCGAGCAACTTGCCGATACCGTTGTCGTCGGCGAACTGTCGCTTGACGCCGCCGCCGTGCGCGTCCGCTACCGTGACCAGAATCTTTCGCTTGGCCCTACCGAATTCCGCCTCTTGCATTACCTGATGAAACATCCCAATCGCATTCACTCCCGCGCCCAGTTGCTCGACAAGGTCTGGGGTGACCATGTGTTCATCGAGGAACGCACCGTGGATGTCCACATCAAGCGCCTGCGCGCCACACTGAAAGGCGCCGGGGCCATGATCGAAACCGTGCGCGGCGTGGGATACCGTTTTGGCGCGAAAGAGGAAGCCTGATTTTCATGTCCTTCCTGTTTTCCCGCCTCTTCATCTTGCTGGCCTGCATGGGAAGTGGCATGGCGCTTGCCGTTTCCTTCGGACAGGCGGGACACACGGTGGCGGGCGTCGCCGCGGGCGCGTTGGCCTGGCTCGTCTGGGACGGCTGGCGCGCCGCGCGTTTCGCCGCCTGGCTGTACCGCCTGCAGGACGACCCGACCGCCGCGCCGCCGCGCTTTTTCGGAACGCGCAAGGAAGTGGCGGAGCGCATCCAGCGCCTGTTGCGCCAGCAGGCCCGCGCCATGGCGGAAAGTGAAAACCGCTTGCGCGATCTCCAGTCCGCGCTGCAGGCCTCGCCCAACGGTGTGGTCATCCTGAATGAGCGGGAATGCATCGAATGGTGCAACCGGATGGCCTGCGAACATTTCGGACTGGATGCCCGGCGCGACCTTGCGCAACGGGTGACGAATCTCCTGCGCGATCCAGCCCTGGTTGCCTGCCTGGCGGCGCGCGATTTTGATGAAGCCATCGCCCTGACGAGCCCGGCCAGTACCTCCGCGCATCCCTTGCGTCTCGCGGTGCGGATTTTTCCCTACGGCGAGGGCCGTCTTTTCCTGTTGTCGCAGGACATCACCGTGCTCGAGCAGGCCGAGGCCATGCGCCGCGACTTCGTCGCCAATGTCTCCCACGAAATCCGCACGCCGCTCACTGTGCTGGCAGGCTTCGTCGAAACCCTGCAAACCCTGCCGCTTGGCGAGAACGAACGCCGCGACTACCTCGCGCGCATGGCGCGACAAACGGCGCGGATGAAAAACCTGGTGGGCGATCTTCTGGCGCTCTCCCGGCTCGAAGGCAGCCCGCAGCCGGGACTGGAGGAACATGTGTCCGTCCGCGCCCTGCTCGAACGCTGCGAAGCCGACGCGCGTGCGCTTTCCGCGCATCTGCACGGCGAAAGCGCGCACAGTTTCGTTTTCACCGGCATGGACGAAGCCGACGAAATCGCCGGCGTGGCGGGCGAATTGCAGAGCGCTTTCTTCAACCTGGTAAACAACGCCATCCGCTACACGCCACCCGGTGGCCGGATCAGGGTCGGCTGGAAAGCGGGGGAAACAGGCGATGGGCGCTTTTTCGTACAGGATAGTGGCCCCGGCATCGCGCCCGAGCACATTCCCCGCCTCACCGAACGCTTCTACCGCATCGACCCGGACCGCTCCCGCGAAAGCGGCGGCACCGGCTTGGGACTTTCCATCGTCAAGCACATCCTGCAACGCCACGACGCCGCCCTGCAAATTGACAGTCTCCCCGGACAGGGCGCCTGTTTCACCGCAATCTTCCCGGAATTCAGAATATCCCGCGAAAAGCGGGTTTCCGGTCAGACCTGAACCACCACACGCGGCGGGATGCCCTTCGTCTTCGTAAACGAACGCGCGACAGGCGGGAGCGCCTGTCGCGCGTTTCCTGCTTCCAGCGCCCTTTTCAGGGCCACGGATTCAAATCCACAATTCCCAGGATTTTTCCCTCTTCCTTGCGCAACAGGACGACCATGGGCTGCACGTTGCACATGAGCGGCAGCCAGACATCCGCTTCCGGATAACGCGCCAGTTGCGCAGCGACTGCCTCCTGCGTGTTGAATTCCTTCAGTTTTTCCAGGGGGATCGCCATTTCCCGGAGCATGGGCAGGAATTCCGGATCGGTGAGGGGGCGGTAGAACTCGGGACGATGGAACAGGTCCGGACCGCCCATGCTGGATTCCGTCGTCAAGTCATTCAATGTTTCGGTATCCGTCGGCGCGGCAGCGAACACCCATTGCGGACGCCCCAGCGGAACACGGCGATATTCCGGGCTGGCCTTCTCCAGATGCCGCGTGTCAACCTCGAAGGCGCGCACCAGATCGACGCGGTCGGTGTTGAACACCAGCCAGGACGGACGTCCCTCGGCTACAGTGGAGAGTCCGTATATCAGGGCGGCACACTGCACGGAAATGATGACCGACAGGTCCAGAATCAGGAGGTGCCGCTTCTTGCCGGGCCGGGCGACCGTCCAGGTGAGGCAGGGACCCAGGATCACGTCGACAGCCAGGACAATCAGGAAAATTTCCGTTACCCCGACCGCTTTTTGCAAGGGCGCGGGATACCAGATGAAAAACACCAGAACAAGCGAAGCGAGACCAATGGAACCCGAAGCGGACAAATGCAGGAGAAAAGCGCGGGTACGGGAAGACATGGCTGGAAACAATCGAATGAGTTCGGGTGTCCGATTGTAACACCGGGAAAACAGGGGAAACCATTGCGAAAATCAGGCAATCCCGGGAAACGCGGGTCAACTCCAGATGCCTTGCCGCCGGTCCTCGATGCGCTTGGCCTTGTGCGTGGCGCGGGGCAACGCGCCCGGTGGCAGGATCACGACCTGGGCGGTGATGCCGGTGACCGACTTCAGGTGACCGGCAAAGCGGTGCGCCAGCTCGGCATCCCGCGCCGGGCCGGTATCGGCGGCGCGTTCCACTTCGATGGTGAGATGGTCGAGGTGGTCGTCGCCGCGCTCGACCACAAGGCGGTATTCGCCAGTGAAATCGTGGTCACGACGGGCGACGGCTTCCACATCGCTGGGGAAAAGATTGACGCCCTTGATGATGAGCATGTCGTCGAGGCGCCCATGCGTACCAAGCATGCGCTGCGAAGTGCGTCCGCAAGCGCAGGGGGCATTGGTGAAACTCACGATGTCGCCGGTACGGAAACGCACGAGGGGACGCGCCCTTTTTCTCAGCGTGGTGAGCACGAGTTCGCCGCGCTCGCCTTCGGGGACGGGGAGGCCGCTTTCCGGATCAAGCACTTCGACGAGGATGTGGTCCTCCGCCCAGTGCAGGCCATGCTTTTCCTCGCACATCCCGCCGCAGGAGCCGAAAATATCGGAAAGTCCATAGTAGTCATAGACCGAAGCGCCCCAGAGCGCCTCGATGCGCTGGCGGGTTTCGGGAATCGAGCCGCCCGGCTCGCCGGCAACGAAGATGCGCTGGATGGCGAGGTCCCTTTTCGGATCGATGCCTTCCTTGATCGCGGTCTCGCCCAGGTACCATGCGTAGGAAGGCGTCGTCCAGATCGCGGTGGCCTGGAACTGGCGCACGATGGCGAGCAACCGCTCGGAAGGCACGGTGCCCGCGTGAATGCACAGCGCGCCGAGCTTCTGCGCCCCGATGACGCAGGGACCGCCGATGAAAAGCGAAAAATTGAGCGAGTGGCAGTAGCGATCCGTTGGACGCAGGCCGGAGGACCAGAACTGGCGTGCCTCGTAGTCCATCCAGGCGTCGAAGTCCTGCGCGGTAAACGGCGAGGCGGTAGGAACGCCAGTCGAACCACTGGAGGCCGAAATATAGACAATATCGCGTTCCGGCACGGCAACCAGGTCGCCAAAGGGCGGTACGGCGATCTGCCGGTCGCGCAGGATTTTCTTGTCGATGAAGGGAAAGCGGCGAATGTCATCCAGGCTTTTTATCTGGTCCGGGTGCACGCCCGCTGCATCGAAACTTTGCCGGTAATACGGCGAATTGGCGTAGGCATGCCGCAGGTGCTGTTGCAACAGGCGCAGCTTCAAATCCGCCCAGTCGGCGCGGCTCTGGGTTTCCAGATTTTCGTCCCAGTATTTTCTGTCGTCGTTCGGGCTTGTCATTTCTTCTTTTGCCGGATGATGGGAAATTTTTTCATTATGCCGTTTCGGGGCGTCGGACTGAACGAACGAATGGTTTGATGCTTATTGTGGAAAAGAATATGAAAAACATCAACCAGCGCCCGACCGACCACGCGGCGGGGGAAGCGTCGTTCAGGGAGAGGCGCCGCGCCGCCGCGGAGCGGCGCGGGAACGTTGTTGGCGGGCGTTTCACGCGATGCCAAGGCACAGGTATTTGAGTTCCATGTATTCCGCGAGACCGTGCCGCGCGCCTTCGCGTCCCAGGCCGGAATGCTTGATGCCGCCGAACGGCGCGACCTCGTTTGAGATCGCGCTGTCGTTTACGCCCACCATGCCGTATTCCAGCGCCTCGCTCACGCGAAAACAGCGGGAGAGGTCGCGGCTATACACATAGGCAGCAAGCCCGTATTCGGTGGCGTTGGCAAGCGCGACAGCCTCGGCTTCGTCCCGGAAGCGGAACAGGGCGGCGACAGGACCGAAGGTTTCCTCGTGGGCGATGCGCATTTCCGGCGTCATGCCGGTCAGCACTGTCGGTGTGAAGAACAGGCCGCCCCGCGCGTGCGGCACGCCGCCTGCGCGGATGAGCGCGCCTCTGGCGACGGCATCCGCCACGTGTGCCTCGACCTTGGCGAACGCCGCGTCGTCGATCAGTGGTCCCTGTTGCGTGTCTTCCGCGTCGCCCGGTCCCACCTTGAGCTGGACGACGGCTTCCGCGAGACGTTCGGCGAAAACGTCATACACGCGCTCCTGTACCAGGAAACGGTTCACGCAGATGCAGGTCTGGCCGGCATTGCGGAATTTTGCGGCCATCGCGCCCGCCAGCGCGGCATCCAGATCGGCGTCGTCGAAAACGAGGAAGGGCGCGTTGCCGCCCAGTTCGAGCGAGAGCTTCTTGAGCGTCGGCGCGCTCTGGGCCATGAGCAGGCGGCCCACTTCGGTCGAGCCCGTGAAGGAAAGCTTGCGCACCGCTGGACTGGCCGTCAGCGCGCCGCCAATGGCGACCGGATCGCCGGTCAGCACATTGAGCGTTCCGGCGGGAAATCCGGCCGCTTCCGCCAGCCTGGCGAGCGCCAGGGCGGTAAGCGGCGTCTGCTCCGCCGGTTTCACCACTACCGTACAGCCCGCCGCCAGGGCCGGGGCGACCTTGCGGGTAATCATGGCGAGCGGGAAATTCCACGGCGTGATCGCGGCGCAGACGCCGATGGGCTGTTGCAGCACCAGCAGCCGCTTGTCCCGGGCCGGACTTGGGATGATCTCGCCGTAGGCGCGCTTGCCCTCCTCGGCGAACCACGACACGAAATTCGCGCCATAGACGACCTCGCCCCGCGCTTCGGCCAGGGGCTTTCCGCACTCTGTTGTCATCATCCGCGCCAGGTCTTCGGCATGGTCGAGAATCGCCTGGTGCCAACGCAGCAATATTCTGGCGCGGGCATGCGCCGTCAGGGCGCGCCAGGCGGGCAGGGCGGCCTCGGCGGCGGCGATGGCGCGCTTCGTTTCGGGCGCGCCGCAGGCCGGCACGCGGGCGATTTCCGTGCCGGAAGCGGGATTCCGGACGCCCAGAGTCCGACCGTCGTCCGCGGCGGACAGCCATTGGCCGCCGATCCAGCAGGACGTTTGCGGCAGGGGGGATGAAAAAGACATGAAAGACTCCGGGATCACGAATATACTTGCCGCCGCCGGTTCGCGCGTTCCGGCGCGAACCCGGCAACCGGCAGTGAATGGATGGAGGAGGCACGCATGAACACCCGCAGTCTACTATGTTTTTCCGCCGTGCTGGCTGCGGGCCTGGCGCTTTCCGGCTGCGGCATCCTGGGCGAATCCTCCGGCGGAAGAACGGCGCGCGCCTCGAAGCAACCGTCGGCACGAACCGCGAAAAAGGACGGGAAGACAATCCCGGTGCGCGATCTCGAACCGACGCCGGAAGGGCGGGAGGTGGTGATGTTCGCCCTGGGCCTGATCGGCACGCAGTATCGTTTCGGCGGCAAGAACCCGGAGGCCGGCCTGGATTGTTCCGGCATGGTGCGCTACATCTATGAAAACGCCACGAAAGTCAGGATAAGCGGCAGCGCCGCCGACATCGCCAGAAAGGGGCGCAATGTCTCAAGTCTCGGTCTGCGTCCGGGTGATCTCGTGTTTTTCAATACCCTGAACCGCCCGCGTTCCCATGTCGGCATCTACATTGGCGAAGGCCGCTTCGTGCACGCGCCTTCCTCCAATGGACAGGTGCGTATCGACGAACTCGGTGATTCCTATTTTTCCCGGCGCTTCGAGGAAGCGCGCACCTATTTCGACTAAGCGGGATCGAATCTGTGGAGAATGGGATGGAGCGGCAGAAGAGTCTCGAACTCTCGACCTCAACCTTGGCAAGGTTGCGCTCTACCAACTGAGCTACTGCCGCGAGAGGAAGGCGCATTATAGGGAATGCGGGTTGAAAGTCAATAGATTTTCACGCGGGATCGAAACATCGCGGCACCGCGATTCCGGAGCGGGACGAGGGCGCGGCTCTTGAAGACAATGGCTGCATTTGGCGTCATGGGATGCATGTTCGCCGGCGCGCCGTCCGGGAGGAATCATCCAGCCACCGTCATCCCATCCATCAGGATGGAGCCGGTTTGCTTGGAGCCACGGATGTGCACGTCCCGGCCGATGGCGCGGATGGACCGGAACATGTCCTTCAGGTTGCCCGCGATGGTGATTTCCTCCACCGGATGGGTGATTTCTCCGTTTTCGACCCAGAATCCCGCCGCGCCGCGCGAATAGTCGCCGGTAACATAATTGACGCCATGCCCCAGGAGTTCCGTGACCAGGAGACCGCGTCCCATTTCTCGCAACAGGCCATCGAGGTCATGCGGGCCGGGTTCCAGGATCAGGTTATGGCTTCCTCCCGCGTTGCCGGTGGTCGGCAGCCCCAGCTTGCGCCCGGAATAGACGCCCAGGAAATAGCCCATGAGAACGCCGTCCCGCACGACATCGCGGTCCCTCGTGCGCACACCGTCGTTGTCGAACGGTGTGCTGGCGAGCGCGCCGGGAATGTGTGGACGTTCCCGCAGCGTGACGAACGCGGGAAAAATCGGTTTTTCCAGGGCATCCACCAGGAAACTGGCCCGGCGATAGAGCGCGCCGCCGCTTGTCGCCTGGACGAGATGGCCTAGCAAACCCGCCGCCAGCGGTGCTTCAAACACCACCGGGAATTGTCCTGTGCCGATTTTCCGCGCGCCCAGGCGGGCAACGGCGCGATGGGCGGCCCGGGCGCCCACGGATTCCGGCGTTTCCAGGTGCGCGGCGTCACGGCAGGTCGCGTACCAGTCGTCCCGCTGCATGCCATCCCCTTCGCCCGCGATGACGGAACAAGCGATCGAATGCCGGGACACCGGGTATCCGCCTGAAAACCCCAGGCTGTTGGCGGCGACAAACCGGGATTGCTGTGTGGAAACGCTGGCCCCCTCGGAATTGCGGATGCGCTTGTCCATGGCGAAGGCCGCCGCTTCCGCGCGTTGCGCGATCGAGATTGCGTTTTCGACGGAAAGCGCCCAAGGGTGATGAAGCCGCAAATCCATCGTCTCGCGCATCAGCAGTTCCGGATCGGGCAGGCCGGCGCATGTGTCCTCGGCGGTGAAGCGGGCGATGTCGAGCGCCGCCTCCACGGTTTCCCGGATGGCGCGTCCGGAAAAATCCGAGGTGCTCGCGTGTCCTTGCCGTTGCCCGACATAGACGCTGACGCTCAGGCCCTTGTCACGATTGTGCTCGATGTTCTCCACCGCGCCGCAGCGCACGGTGACCGACTGGCCAAAGCCTTCGGAAACATCGACATCGGCAGCCGTCGCTCCTTTCTTGCGCGCGTGCGACAGGGCGTCTTCCGCCAGTTGACGAAGCGTGGTGAACGCGTGGGAAAACCCCTGCGCGTCGCGGGAGGCGTCATCCTGGGGCGCAATGTGACGGGAAACGTTGCGTGGCATGCGGAAGATAGCGGTCTGTGTGAAAGGCGCTATCATAGCAGTCCTTCCCTGTCCCGCGCCGCCATGCCTGTTCCCCCCTCTCCTCACGCGGACATGTCCGTCGACATCGATGCGCCGGAACGCCCATCCAAGACCCGGATCAAGGCCGCCATGCGGGAACTGCAGGCGCTGGGCGAATCCCTGACCCGGCTCTCTCCCGCGCAGTTGCAGCGCCTCGGGCTTCCCGCGGAATACGCCGACCTGGAAGCCGCCGTGCGCGAACATCGGCGCGTTTCCGGATTCGAGGCCAAACGTCGCCAGTTGCAATTCATCGGTCGGCTCATGCGCGGACTGGATCCCGAACCCGTGCGCGCCGCGCTGGCGGCGTCGCGCGGCGAATCCGCCAGCGAACGCGCCCATCATCACCGGCTGGAGTGCCTGCGCGCGATATTCCTGGACGATGCGGAAAACGGATTGCGGGAAATCATGGCGGCGTACCCGCGCGCCGACCCGGCCCGTCTCGGGCAATTGCGGCGCGCCGTGCTGAAGGAACGCGCGGAGGGAAAACCGCCCCGGCAGTTTCGGGCGCTGTTCCGTTGCCTGAAGGCGCTGGAACGGGAGGACGGGGTTGCGAACCGGAATGAGCCTTGCGCTGAAATCTCTCCGGGACACGTTGATCCATGCTGATCCACCCCCAGTTCGATCCGGTCGCCTTCAGGCTTGGTTTTGTCGCCATGTCCTGGTACGGGCTCATGTATTGCCTTGCTTTCCTTTCCTGCTGGGGGCTGGCGCACTACCGGATCAAAAAGGGACTGAGCGCGCTTTGCACGGCCTACGAGATCAACGACAGCGCCTTCCATATTTTTCTCGCGGTCGTCGTTGGCGGACGTCTGGGCTATGTGCTGTTCTACAACCCGGCGCATTACCTGGCGCATCCGCTGGAAATCTTCGCCACTTGGCAGGGGGGCATGAGCTTTCATGGCGGGTTTCTTGCCGTCACTTTCACAACCCTGTACCTAGTCAGGAAACACCACAAGAACTGGTGGCAGGCAACGGATTTTCTCGCGCCCATCGTGCCGTTTGGCCTCATGCTCGGGCGCGTCGGCAATTTCATCAATGGCGAACTCTGGGGACGCCCCGCCGATCCCGGCCTTCCCTGGGCCATGATTTTTCCCCGCGCCGGGGACACGCTGCCGCGACATCCCGTCCAGCTCTATCACGCCGGACTGGAGGGTCTGGCGCTGTTTGCGCTCCTCTGGTTCTATTGCCGTCGGGAACGCCCGACAGGATCGGCATCCGGGTTCTTCCTGATCGGGTACGGTTGCTTCCGCGTCTTCGCCGAATTTTTCCGCGAGCCGGATCGCGGTATCCTCGCGCAATCCTATCCCGTGACATTGGGGCAATGGTTGTCGCTTCCCTTGATCGCGCTGGGCGTCTTCCTTGTCTGGCTTGGTCTCCGGAAAACGCGCCCCGCAGTTGTCATCCCCGGCGCGTTTTTCCTGGGGTACGGCGTTTTTCGTGTGCTGGTCGAGTTTTTCCGCGCGCCGGAACACGGAGGCATTTTCAGCGCGGCGAGCACCGTCAGCATTGGCCAGTGCCTCTCCATTCCCATGATCGTCCTGGGCGTCTTCCTGGTCTGGGTCGCGCACATCCGGCATGCCGGCGTCGCCAGCCGTGTCTGGGCGCTCCTGAACCTGGATTACCGGCGGCGAGACTGACCCCATGCCGCTGGCGAAATACGGCGGATATGCTGTCAAGCCCGCCCATATACCAGGCACGACATGATAGTGTTATAATGGAAAGCTCACAATCTGGGGGGATTGCTCATATGATGACGATTGCGCGCACGGCCTTTTCCAGGGCTGTCTTGTTTGTTTGTGTCTTGCTGGCGGGCGCTTCCGTTGCCGCGCAGACTGTGACGCTGACTTGCGGCGGCAACTCACAGGACGAATTCGCAAGAATCATGGGAGATGGGGAAAAACACGCGCTCCTCATCCTTTTCGTTTCCAAGAACATGGATTACCTTTCCGGTGTGCAAACCCGCGTCGAAAACGCCGCTGGCAACACGCTGGCGGAACGCGCCTGCGGGCCGCTCGGCCAGATGGACGTTTCCGCGCCCGGGCGCTACAAGATCACGGTTCACTACAACGGTGCCAAGAAAACGCGCGAAGTCGAGCTCCAGCGCACAGGCAACACGCGCCTCCTGTTCGTTCTGGACTAGCCGCGCAAAAGAGGGGGGTCAGGGGGGTGTCGATGTGCCGGGAGCGTCCATGCCTTCCTCGACGCCCTGGCTGCTTTCCGCGGAGGCGTTTTCGGCGGGGGATTCTTCCGGGAGGAAGCTGAAAACCCCGTTGCGCATGGCAAAGACGCCCAGTTGCCGGCCATAGCCGCCCGGCGGGGCTTCTTCCAGCCGGGCGAAGCTGCGGCAGGTCTGGGTTTCGGTCACGTAGGTGTTATCGCCAATCCGGAGAATATAGGTGTTCGGTCCCGGCTGCCAAAGTTCCACGCGCGCCCTGGGCCCGGCCTTCTGGATCATGTGCTTGCGCTGGCAGTCCGGCAGGCGGGAGACGACCGCCGAGAACCGGAAGCGCTTTTCCCAGAAATAGTCCTGTCTGCGCTCCACGGAGATCGCGTGGCGCGGGCCGTCGATCAGGTAGGCGGCGCCATCGTTGGAACAGCCGGACAGCCCGAGGGCCAGGACGCACGGTGACAGGAACAGCGGACGAAACAGGCAGGACATGGCGATTTCCTCGGGTGGTCTCTCGGGGTCAGGATCGCATCTTCCACGCGAGTGTCTCGCCCGCCTTGAGCGGCGTCAAGGAATCGCCCGGAAGATACGGCAGGACATCCGGTACGGGCGTCGGCGTTTTTTCCAGGATCACGCTGCCGGTATTGCGTGGCAGGCCGTAAAAATCCGGACCGTTGAAACTTGCGAAGGCTTCCAGTTTGTCCAGCGCGTTCGCCTGCTCGAAAGCCTCGGCGTAGAGTTCCAGCGCCGCGTGGGCCGTGAAGCAGCCCGCGCAGCCACAGGCGGCCTCCTTGGCGCGGGTGGCGTGCGGGGCGGAATCCGTACCCAGGAAAAACCTGGGATTTCCCGACGCGACGGCCGCCAGCAACGCCTGCCGGTGCCGCTCGCGCTTCAGTACCGGCAGGCAGTACCAGTGTGGACGCAAACCGCCCTGGAACAGGGCATTGCGGTTGTAGAGCAGGTGGTGCGCCGTCACCGTGGCGGCGATGTTGGGACCGGACGCGGCGACGAATTGCGCCGCGTCCGCCGTGGTGATGTGTTCCATGACCACCCTGAGACGTGGAAAGCGCGCGATGAGCGGAACCAGTGTCGCGTCGATGAACGCCTTTTCCCGGTCGAACAGGTCGATGGCCGGGTCGGTTGCCTCGCCATGCGCGAGAAGCGGCAGGCCCTGGCTTTCCATCTCGGCCAGCACGCCGTAAACGCGCGCGATGCGCGTCACGCCAAGGTCGGAATGCGTCGTCGCGCCCGCTGGATAGAGCTTCACGGCCTTGACGAAACCCGACGCGACAGCCTTGGTGATTTCCGCGGGCGATGTGCTGTCCGTGAGATAGAGCGTCATCAATGGCGCAAAGGACGCGCCCGCCGGCAGCGCCGCGAGGATGCGCGCCCGATATTCCGCCGCCATCGCCACCGTGGTGACGGGCGGTTTCAGGTTGGGCATGACAATGGCGCGCGCAAACTGGCGGGCGCTCCAGGGCAGCACGGCGGTGAGCGCCGCGCCGTCGCGCAGGTGCAGATGCCAGTCATCGGGCCGGGTGAGGGCAAGTTGCATGGTTTTCCTGTTCGGAGGAGCTGTTCACACGGCGGGTTTGCCGTGGAACATCGCCAGGATCTGGTCGGCGGACAGCGGACGGGCATAGCGAAACCCCTGGCCGATGCGGCAACCCTCGGCATGCAGGAAGCGTTCCTGTTCCTCGCGCTCCACCCCCTCGGCCACCGTTTCCAGGCCCAGGCTGCGCGCGAGTGCGATGATGGCGCGGATGATCGCTTCGTCATTGCTGTCATGCCCGATGTCGCGGACAAAGGAATAGTCGATCTTGAGCCGGTGTACCGGCAGGGTTTTCAGGTAGGCGAGCGAGGAATAGCCCGTGCCGAAGTCATCTATGGACAACTGGATGCCCAGCATCTCCAGATCGCGCAAGATGGCGAGCGTCTGTTCCGTCCGGTGCATGAGGAGCGATTCCGTGACTTCCAGCTCCAGTTCCCACGATTGCAGGCAGTTTTCCCACAATTGCCGCGCGACGAAATCGACAAGGCCGGAATACTCCAACTGCTGCACGGAAAAATTGACCGCCATGCGCGGTATCTTCAGGCCGGCGGCGCGCCAGGCCGCCATCTGGCGGCAGGCCTCCGTGATCGCCCAGGCGCCGACCTGGCCGATCAGTCCGATGTCCTCGATGATCGGAATGAAATGCAGGGGAGGAATGATTCCCCGTTCCGGATGGCGCCAGCGCAGGAGCGCCTCCACGCCGGCCAGCTTCCCGGTTGCGAGATCGATCTGGGGCTGGTAATGGAGAATGAATTCATTGCGCTGCGCCGCGCTGCGCAACGCGGCTTCCATCTGCACCCGTTCCTGGAGACTGGCGCCCAGTGTGGCCTCATAGAAATGGAAGGTGTTGCGCCCCAGATCCTTGGCCTTGAACATGGCCAGGTCGGCGTGCTTGACGAGCGTCTCGGCATTCAGCCCGTCACGCGGGAAAAGACTGACGCCGATGCTGGCGGTCACGTAGATTTCTTTGTCTTGCTGCGGCAGATAGACGGGTTTGGCGAAAAGCGCCAGGATGCGTCGGGTAATGGTGGTGGCGCTTTCCAGCGTGACGGGCGAATCCAGCAGGATCACGAATTCGTCGCCGCCGAAGCGGGCCAGCACATCGGATTCGCGCAGGCAATGGGTAATGTTCTGCGCCAGTATCTGCAACAGCGTGTCGCCAATCAGGTGGCCCAGGGTGTCGTTTACGTTCTTGAAATGATCGATGTCCAGGAACAACAAGGCCAATTGCAACTGCTGGAACGGCATTTCCGCCGAAGGCATGGCGCCCAGAATCGTGCGCTTGGCGCGTTTCAGGGCATGTTCAAGCCGATCGAAGAACAGGGTGCGATTGGGGAGCCGGGTCAGCGGATCGTGATAGGCAAGAAAATTCAGGTGTTCCTGTTGCGCCTTGCGCTCGGAAATATCGCGCACGATGCCCCAGAAGCCGTCGGACTCGCCGGAAGCATCGAAATTGCAGTAAAGCTGGATCTCGATGGGAAAAATCGAACCATCCTTGCGCCGATGTTCCTTTTCGTAGATGTCGGAGTATCCCCGCGTGAAAGCCTGTTCGTTTTCGATGCGGATGTCCTGCTCATGCCAGCGCGCCGGCGTGATGTTGCGCGGCGTGAGATGCTGGAGTTCTTCCTCCGAATATCCGAGCATGTCGCAAAAAGCACGGTTGCTCCTCACGAAACGGCCATCCTTGCCCACCAGGGAACAGCCATCCCGCATGTGCTCATAGAGCTGCTGGAAGCGTTCGAGATAGAAACGCGCCTCTCCCTCCGCCAGCAGCAGGTCGTGAATATCGATGACGACAGTGAAGATGTAGGTTTCGTCCCGGTACGACAGCAACGAGGCAAAGAGACGGCAGCGATAGCGGGAACCGTCGCGGCAGATGGTGTTGGCCGTGTTGAAGCGCACCGTGCTGTTGCGCTGCAACCGTTCGATGAACTGGCCGCGCTCGGCGCTGGATTCCCAGATGCCGATCTCCATGGAGGTGCGCCCGATGACTTCGTGGCGCGGCCAGCCGAAAGTCGTTTCAAATGCCCGGTTGACGTCGACGTAGCGGCCCTGGAGATTGGTAATGGCGAATGGAACCGGACATTCGGCGAACACCGCGCTGTGCTGTCCCGCGTAAGGCGCGGGTTCCTGGGAAACGTTCTCAGGCATGTAACTCGCTGGACTTGAATATATTGCTCGAAATATCGCATTGATTCTGATGGATAACGCGGCGAAAGACAAGACAAATGATTCTGTTCCGCGAACGGGGCGGCATTTCCGTTGCCGGAAGCGTCCGGGCTTCCGGATGCCTGTTTCGGGCGTGATGGGTGGATTTCGCCCGTTGGATCATCCGTTTCCTCCCGTCGGGCGAGAATTTTGTCGGCCCGATCCAGCGCGAGACATCCGGAATCATGGAGCGCGTGGAAAGAGCGCGTCCGGGGCGGGAGCGGGCGTAGTAGACTTCCATCTTTGCGTTCTTTCCCTTTTTCGCCATGAAGCATGACCGTTACGCTGTTTTCGGCAATCCCGTTGCGCATTCCCTGAGTCCGCGCATTCACGCGGCCTTTGCCGCCCAGGCGGAACAGGACATGACCTATGAAGCCATACACGCGCCGCGCGACGGCTTCGCCGCGTTCCTGCGGCGCTTTGTCGCCGAGGATGGCCGCGGCGCCAACGTGACGGTCCCCTTCAAGGAAGAAGCCTTCCGGCTTTGCGACATCCTGACGCCCCGCGCCCGCGATGCCGGCGCGGTCAACACCCTGAGTCTGGAGGAAGGCGTGATCCAGGGGGACAACACGGATGGCGTCGGTCTGGTGCATGACATCGAGCATAACCTGGGCTGGTCGCTGCAAGGCAAGCGCATCCTGCTGATTGGCGCGGGCGGCGCTGCGCGCGGCGTGCTCCCGCCCCTGCTGGGGCAGCGTCCGGCACGACTCATGCTGACCAATCGCACACCGGAAAAGGCCGAAATCCTGGCGGAGGAATTCGTGCGCGCCACCGATTCGCCGCTCACCACCGGCGCGCTGGAGTCACTCTCGGAATCATTCGATATCGTTATCAACGCGACCTCCGCCAGTCTCGCCAACGCGCCAATCCCCTTGCCCAACCGGGTCTTCGCGCCTGACAGCCTGGCCTACGACATCATGTATGGCCGCCACACGCCTTTCCTGGAACAGGCCGGGAAAGCGGGCGCCAGCGTGCTTTCCGATGGCCTTGGCATGCTGGTGGAGCAGGCCGCCGAATCGTTCTACATTTGGCGCGGACTGCGCCCGGTCACGCGTCCGGTGCTGGAAACCCTGCGGGCGGAATACCGCTGAACCGGGGTGCTCCCGATAACGATGCGACGCCTGCTTGCGCTTTTCCACGGGGTTGCGCGCTGCCTCAAATGGGGTGCGCTCCTGGTCGTGGGCGTTTTCCTCGCCGCGCAGCTCTGGTTTATGGGCTGGATTTTCTGGTGGAAACACAATCCACCGCAGGAAACCAGTTTCATGCGCCTGCGTCTGGACGAATTGCGCGAGAAGGACCCGGCGGCGCGCCTCCGGTGGCAATGGATGCCCTATGACGAGATTTCCACACAATTGAAACGCGCGCTCATTGCCGCCGAAGACGCGCGCTTCGTCGACCACGAAGGTTTCGACTGGCGAGGAATCCAGCTTGCGATCGAGAAAAACCAGGAAAAAGGTCGCTTCGTGGCGGGAGGCTCCACCATTTCCCAACAGTTGGCGAAGAATCTGTTCCTGAATCCCGGTCGTTCCGTGCTGCGCAAGGGGCAGGAGGCTCTCATCACCCTGATGCTGGAAGCCGTCTGGGACAAGAAGCGCATTCTTGAGGTTTACCTGAACGCGATCGAATGGGGAAATGGCGTCTTCGGCGCGGAAGCGGCGGCGCGCCACTATTACCAGACGAGCGCGGCAAGGCTTTCCGCGCCCCAGGCCGCCAGAATGGCGGCGATGGTCCCGAATCCACGCTACTACGACCGGCATCGCAATGCCAGGGGACTTCGCGGGAAAACGGACATCATCCTGAAACGCATGCCCGTCGCGCAACTGCCGTGAATATGAACACCCGGAACGCGGATATTTCGCCGCGCCGGACAGGGATCGCATGCCTGGAAGGGCGTGGATTGCCACGGGGCCGCGCTCCTTGCCTGTAACGACAAAGGGGGAGCATTCTGCTCCCCTGCGGGGTGGTCGGGAGCAAGGATGCTCTTGCTGCTGACCACCGGCCTTCCCGCCAATTTCCCCCGCCGTCGCCCCAAAGCGCTATATTGCCGCCGCCTCTATGGCACACCGTTTCGTCGCAAACCCGACAAAAATGTCCGACATGCGACAAGACAATTGCATGAACCCCGGAAAACGCCACGCGGCGCGAGGCTATCCGCCACGCTGCATACGCCCCGTCAATGCCGCGTCCGCCCTTCCACCTGAAGCGCCTGGAGTTCCGCAAGGGAAAGCCCTGTGTCCTCCATGATTTCCGCCAGCGGACGACCACGTTGCAGCATTTTTCGGGCAATCGTCCGCTGCGCTTCGCTCTGGCCTTCTTCCCGGCCTCTCTTTTCCGCCCCGCGTTCGCGGGAATCGATGTCCCACGCCAGTTTTTCCCGCGAAATCGCCAGTTCGCGCATGCGTTCATCCTGCGATAGTTCTTTCAGCTTCACCACCGCCTGACCAATGTCCGGGTCTCGTTCCGCCAGCATGTTGAATTCCTCCTCCTTCGACGCCCGGATGAACTCCAGCCAGACGCCCAGTTTTGTTTCATCCCACTGTTCCGGCAGCTTTGGAAG
>JAISME010000139.1 GCA_031276915.1 Zoogloeaceae bacterium | reverse complement strand
GTGGGGTGTGGTGTGGGGGGTGTGGGTGGGGTTTGGGTTGGTGGGGGGTGGGGGTGGTGGGCGGGGGTTGCGGAGGTTCGCCCGGTGCAAAGCGCGCGCGCACAAGGAAGACCCGACAACCGTCTTTTCCACTTTCCGTTCCTGTCCTGTCATGTTCCGCTTCATCATGGCAATCTACATGCAAGACATGTGCCAGAAACACTCAAATCCCTTAAGCCCTTGATTATCCTTCCTTGTCCATTCTCCCATCCCCACCCCAACAACACGGGAAGTGACAATATTCGTCACCAATGGACCAAAAAATGTCACTTCGCCTCTCTTCAAAGGAACAAAACTACACAGCGGTAATTCCTTGCGGTGGCGAGGGAGCGACATGGCCTCCAAGTCTTCTGTCTGAGCGTGCCTTCATGTGGCAGGCATTGGTCATCAACCCTTCGCAATCCACTCCCGCAATCAGGCGCTCCCGGGAAATGAGCGACAGACATTCCGCCTGTCTGTCGCGTAAAACCCACCTGGAAGGGAAGGCTTTTCCCTCCCGGGTTTCGAACGCGGCAATGATGCTTTCGGGCGGAGGGCAAACCGGAGTTCGTTCTACGAGGAATGCATCCACCGTGTTGTTTTTGGCAACGTGCCGCCTCATCCGATTTCCCTGAAAATGCGGCGCGCGAAACACAGGTCTTCCCAGGCCTTGGCCTTGTCCGGCAGGTTTCGCAACAGGTAGGCCGGGTGATAGGTCACCAGCACCGGAACCGATTCGTACTGGAAGCGTTTTTTCCGCATGGCGGCCAGTGCGCGCTCCTCGCCCAGGACACTGCGCACCGCCGCCTTGCCCAGAAGCACGATCAGCTTCGGCCGCACCAGGGCGATCTGACGCCGCAGGAAGGGACGGCAGGTTTCCATTTCCTCGTGGTGCGGCGTGCGGTTGCCTTCCGGACGGCATTTCACGGCATTGGCGATGTAGACGTTCTCGCCCCGTTTCAGTCCGATCGACGCCAGCATGGCGTCCAGTAGCTTGCCGGCCTGCCCGACGAAAGGTTCCCCGCGTGCGTCTTCCTCCGCGCCCGGCCCTTCGCCAATGAACAACCAGTCCGCGTCCGGATCACCCACCCCCAGCACCGCCTGTTTCCGGCGCTGGCACAGTACGCACGCGCGGCAGTCCCGCACGGCGGCGGCAAGCCCGGGCCAGTCCATGCGGGCAATTCCAGCCTGCCGGGCAATCGCCGGAGAGACGGCCTCCGCGTTCGGCGGCGACGGTTGCGCCGGCGCGGCGTTGATTTCTTCCGGCATGGCGACGCACTGGGCAGACTGTTCTTCCGGGGAAGGCGCGTTTTCGTTTTCTCCATGTACAGACGGTTCGGGCCGCTGCCGCCAAAGGGTACAGCCCATTTCCCGCAGGAAAACGGCGCGCCGGGCGTTCATGCCAGGAGGTCCTCCAGTCCGCGGCAAAGCACCAGTCCGTCCTCCCTGCCGTCGTGCGCCGGGTAATAAGCCTTGCGCAGGCCGATTTCTGTAAAACCCAGATGGCGATAAAGCGCGCGCGCCCGTTCGTTTGAAGGGCGTGTTTCCAGAAACATCCGCTTCGCGCCCTGGCGCGCCGACCAATCCATGCCGAAGCGCAGGAGACGCTTCCCGAATCCCTGTCCCCATTGCGCCGGAGTGACGGCAATGTTGAGCAAATGCGTTTCGCCCGGTGACGGCAGGATGAGCATGAACCCCCGGAGCGCGCCCGCGCGCCGCAAAACCCACGCGGCATGGCTTGCCCTGAGCGAATCGGCGAACAGCGCGCGTCGCCAGGGAAACGGCTGCACGCGCTCCTCCAGCCAGGTGACGGCATCGAGATCATCTTCGGTCATGAGGTCGATTTCCGGCGCGGCTCCGGCATGGGTGGCGACAGCGTGGCCGGGAGAGGCGGCGTGTTCGGGAAAACTCATGCGCGTCCTCCTGCCTGCAGGCGTTCCGCTGTGGTGCGCGCCACCTTGTCGCGCACATAGCGTGGCGCGGCAAGCGCGGGGTCGATGGCCTCGCCGCGCAGGAAAGCCAGCGCCCCCAGCTCCGCCACGCTCTTCGCGTGCGGCAGCAAGTCCGGTCGCGGCAGCCAACCGGACAGGCGCGCCGCCAGTTGCGGATGGGTGGCGAGCGCGTTGCCGACGGCGCGCCACTCCTCCCCTTCCGGCAGGACCAGGGTGTCCGGCGCACACACGACCGGCGCGCCAACGGCGATCATGCCGCCGTCACCGCGCATGAACGCGCCGCCGTAGATTTCCCCCATACGCGCGTCCAGCAGGCTCAGTACCCGCTCCGATCCATCGGACCAGGCCATCGCCTCCAGCGAGCCGATTGGCAGCACCGGCACACCCAGCGCAACGGCCATGCCCTGCGCCACGCCGCAGGCAACGCGCAACCCCGTAAACGCGCCCGGCCCCATGCCGAAAGCAATGGCATCCAGCCCGGCAAAGCCACAGTCCGCCTCGGTGAGCAGACGCTGCGCCAGGGGAATCAGCGTTTCCGAATGCGGACGCCCCGCTGGACAGTCGGCGCTCGTCAGGTCGCCATCCCGCCAGAGCGCGCAGGAGCCGGACTCTGTCGTGGTTTCCAATGCCAGAATTTTCATCGTGAAACACACCCCGGTTTGCAACCCCGCCCGAAGGAATCGGCGCGAAGGCTGGAATCCCGGCCTCCAGGCCGGGGTTTTGAGCACAACAACCCGGAAAGGGAAAAGAAACCCTTTCCGGGTTCGTGGAGAGCGACAGGGATGAACCTGCCGTCAATTTCTCGCTGGCGTGAATTTTAGCCCCGCGGACAACATTTCTGCATCCCTTGATTCCCCGAAAGAGGTCAGGCGTCGTGGCCACAGGAGGCCATCCTCCCGGATTTCACCCAGGCCCAGCAAGAGATCGGACACAGGGCTTTCCACATAGACGCGAACCCTGCCGGGGGAGCGCGTGTGCGAAACCGGGTTGCCGTGGGCAAAGCGCCGGGCCTTTTCGCGCGTGAGCGTAACGGCGGGCAAGAGGGAGATCAGGCGGTCAACGGGGGAAAGATGCGCGAGCCGTTCTGTTTCCGGCATCGCTTCAAGCGCGGGAAGCGTTTGCGCCTCGCGCAATTCCATCTGGCCAACCCGGATGCGGCGCAGCATGGTGAGGTGGGCGCCACAGCCAAGCGCTTCGCCCAGGTCTTCCGCGAGGGTGCGGATGTAGACGCCTTTGCCGCAAGTGACACGCAGGGTCAGCCGGGGAAGATCGCGGGCGATGCATTCCAGCGTGTGGATCGTGACGGGCCGCGCCTCGCGCGCGACTGTCTGTCCGGCGCGCGCGAGAACGTAAAGCGGCACGCCATCCCGTTTCAGGGCCGAATGCATGGGGGGGACCTGCAGAATGTCGCCGGTAAAACGCGGCAGAACAGCATCGATGTCCGCGTCCGCGCAGCGAACGGGAAGTGTCGCCGTGACGACGCCTTCCCGGTCGCCGGAGTCGGTCGTGACGCCAAGAAGCAGCTCCGCCTCATAGGCTTTGTCGGCATGCAGGAGATCGGCGGAAAATTTGGTTGCTTCCCCGAAGCAAATGGGCAGCAAGCCAGTTGCCATCGGGTCGAGCGTACCCGTGTGGCCAGCCTTGGCCGCCGAAAAAAGCCGCCGCGCCTTTTGCAGCGCGGCGTTGGAAGTCATGCCTGCCGGTTTGTCGAGAAGCAGGACACCATCCACTTGTCGCCAGCGGGAAGCTTTCATTGCCATTTGAGCCGCAGCAGCTTCCATGCCTGCTTTTCCCGTACCCATTCGAGTTCGGCGCGATAGCGCCGGGCATTGCCGGAAACAACGCCTTCGGCGCCGATCAGCAGCACATCGCAGTGGGTCGTGGCATGGTCGGGAAAACGCGGGTTGATCTGGTTTTCGATGTTCTGCGCCACGATCTTGATGGTCTTGTAGCGCAGAAAAGTTGCCGTCATGGTCTGTCTGGCCCAGTCTCGCCCGTCTTCGGGTGTTTGCGCCGTGAACTTTTCATGCAGGAGCGCAAGCGTCCGATCCGGGGATTTGGCTTCCAGCGCGGCCTGCAAGGTATCGGTCGCGGCGTTCAGCGCCATCAGCGGGTCCTCGCGCGAACAACTGGCGAGCAGGAACGGAAAAGCCAGAAGCAACAGCCGGAGGCGCGCGCGGGGATGCATGTCCGGGAAAGACGCGCTGGATTCAGTGGCAGGTTGGTTCGTCGTCTTCGTCGCCATGCACGTGACCGTGGCGGATCTCTTCCGCGCCAGCCGGGCGCACGGCGGTGACGGTGCAGGTAAACACCAGAGCGTTGCCGGCGAGCGGGTGGTTGCCATCCAGCATCACCTGATCGTTGGTGATGTCGGTAACATGATAGACCACGAATTCATCGTCGTCCGCCCCTTCCGGGGCGCCTTCCAGGGCCATGCCGACTTCCAGCCCTTCAGGCAGGTTCCGGCGCGCCTCGATCTGCACGAGGTCAGCGTCGTATTCGCCGAAGGCTTCGTCCGGCTGCAGTTTGACGACAACCGTTTCCCCCACCTTTTTTTCATGCAGGGCTTCCTCGATACGGGGGAAGATGCCATCGTAGCCGCCATGCAGGTATATGAGCGGATCACGCCCTTCGTCCAGCACTTCGCCGTCGGGATCGGTGACGTTGTAATCCAGCGTGACCACGGTGTTCTTGGCGACGGTCATGTTCATGGGGGGAGAATTCCTTGCGGGTTGAAACTTCCTGATTCTAGCATCGATTCCGGTCACTTTCTTGGCCGGAGCATGAGTGATATAGTGCGCGCCATGGAAACGGAACTCATGCGCATCGCCGATAGTGTCGCGGGGAAAATCGAGCAAGTGGCGCAACTGGCCGAGCGGTTGCGCGCCGACAACGCCGCCTTGCGGCTGCGCCTTGTCGCCGTGGAAACCGAGCGAGACAAATTGCAGGCGCGAACGGTAGCTGCGCGCGAACGCGTAGAATCCTTGCTGGAGCGTATCCCTGGAGAAGCGGGGACATGAGTAACATAACGGGTTTCCTTGATGTTGTCATTCTCGGGCGCGAATACCGGGTGGCTTGCGCACCCGAGGAGCGCGAGGCGTTGGAGGCCGCTGTTCGGCTGGTTGACGAGAAAATGCGGGAGGCCGGCAAGGCCAGGAACACAACGCCAGAGCGCGCGGCGGTGATGGCGGCGCTGAATATTGCACATGAATTCCTGATCGCGGAAAAATCTGGTCGGGCAGGCTTTGACAGTATCGCGGTAAAGCGTAGAATGGAAACCATGGACGCGCGGCTGGATGGCATCCTGGCACTGCCGGATTTCACGCTTGAGTAACTGGAGTGATCGCTTTCTCGCCATGTCCGCCTTGTGTCCCCTGCGGTATTGGTCAAGACCATAGATTCCTTGAACCAATGCATGTTGGCATCAGTTGGCGTCGTAAGTTGATGTTGTGCGCGGCCCTTGCGGCCGTGCCTGATTCGGCGAGGCGTCAGCGACTCTGGACCCGCGGTTCAGGATGCCGGTCTTGACGGTATTCGCGGGGGCCTCCTCCACAAAGGGCGACCTAGGTCGCCCTTTGTTTTTCTTGCCTTGTCGTTTTTTGTGGTTTCTGCCGAATCTTGTTTTCCCGAGGATTTCCCATTCATGCAGTGGTTTCTGCTGTATCTCGCGCTAGGTGTGGTTTCCGGATTTTTCGCCGGGCTTCTGGGTATCGGCGGCGGTTCGGTAATGGTGCCGCTCCTGGTAATGCTGTTTTCGGCGCAGGATTTTCCGGTGGGCGAAGTTATGCATCTGGCGCTGGGGACTTCTCTTGCCGCTATCCTGTTTACCTCGATTTCCAGCATGTGGACACATCACGCGCATGGCGCGGTTGTGTGGCCCATCGTTTTTCGCATTACGCCCGGCATCCTGCTTGGAACCATGTTCGGCGCGAAAGTCGCCAGCCTCGTGCCTTCCCGTGAATTGGCCATTCTGTTTACCGTGTTCATACTCTACACATCCGTGCAGATGATCGCCAACTTCAAGCCAAGGCCAGGGCGCGCAATGCCCGGTTTCTGGGGGACGGGCGCGGCAGGTGCGGGAATCGGCGCGTTTTCCTGCCTTGTCGCGATCGGTGGCGGGGCGCTTTCCGTGCCGTTCATGCTCTGGTGCAATGTGGGTGTGCGGCAGGCCATCGGTACTTCGGCGGCCATCGGCTTTCCAGTTGCCGTTGGTGGCGCGTTGGGTTACGTCTTCAATGGCTGGCGCGTTGCGCATCTGCCTTCGTACAGTCTGGGATTTGTTTACCTGCCCGCCGTGGCCGGACTGGTGTTTGCGAGCGTGCTCACCGCGCCTGTGGGGGCACGGCTGGCGCATCGCCTGCCGGTGATGCGTCTGCGACAGATTTTCGCCGTGATGCTCATGCTTCTGGCGGTCAAGATGCTGTGGGGATTGGCGGGAAAATAACATGCCGGGAATGGGGCGCAAGGTGGCGAAAAATTTTGAGTTTTCCGCCATCCTGTGTGTAGAATCATCCGTTTTGCGTTGAAGATGTCTGGAACTGGGCAGCAGAATACCGGCTGGTTTTATGCGCTGTTCAAACGGAGGGTAATGACGATGTCCGATTTCAAAAATTCCGATCAAATCGCCGATTGGGAAGCCGCCGCCTTGAAACAAACCAAGGGCGGCACACTGGAAAATCTAAACTGGATTACGCCGGAAGGTCTGGCGGTCAAGCCGCTGT
>JAISME010000108.1 GCA_031276915.1 Zoogloeaceae bacterium | reverse complement strand
TTTCATCCGCATGAAAAATCCTTCCTGATTTCGGAAGCCGTGCGCGGTGAAGGCGGCCTTCTGAAACTGCCGGACGGCGCCCGTTTCATGCCCTGGCACGACGAGCGCGCCGAACTTGCACCGCGCGACGTGGTGGCCCGCGCCATCGATTTCGAGATGAAAAAGCGCGGCCTTGATTGTGTCCATCTCGACATCGCCTACAAGGGCGAAGCCTTTGTGCGGGCACATTTCCCCAACATCCACGCCCGCTGCGGCCAACTGGGCATCGACATCACGAAGGAGCCGATCCCGGTCGTTCCCGCCGCGCACTACACCTGCGGCGGCATTGTCATCGATACCTGCGGGCGCACCGGCATCCCCGGCCTTTACGCCATTGGCGAAGCCTCCTGTTCCGGACTGCACGGGGCCAACCGCCTGGCTTCCAATTCACTCTTGGAATGCCTCGTCTATTCCGAAGCCGCCGTGACCGACATCCTCGCCGCGCCGCGCCGCACCCAGCCCGCGCTGCCCGCCTGGGATGAAAGCCGGGTGACGGACGCCGACGAGGAAGTGGTGATCGCCCACAACTGGGATGAACTGCGCCGTTTCATGTGGGATTATGTGGGCATCGTGCGCACCACCAAGCGCCTGAAGCGCGCCCAGCATCGCATCCGCCTCCTGAAGCGGGAGATCGAGGAGTTCTACGCCAATTTCCGCGTCAGCCATGATCTGATCGAACTCAGGAATCTGGTTGTCACCGCCGACCTGATCGTGCGCTGTGCCCTCCAGCGCAAGGAAAGCCGCGGCCTCCATTTTTCACGAGACTACCCCAACCTCCTGGAAACCCCGCAAGACACCGTCCTCTCCTGTCCTGGCGGACGGCAATGGTCCTAGATTTTGTCGTCACAAGAAAGCAGTCCACAGAACGATGCAACGAATTTGCACGGCAGCCACGAAAGAAGCCTGATTCTTGGCGTAGCGGGTTGCAATGCCGCGCCAGCGCTTCAGGTGCATGAACGCATTCTCCACCAGATGCCGATACAGATGTTCGTCATACGGACGCAATACTTTCCGGTTCTTCTCCGGCGGAATCACCACTTGCATTCCCGCCCCTTCCGCCCTTTCCACAATTTCATTCGTGTCGCAACCGCGATCCGCCAGTAGGCACTGCGCGTCAATCCCTTCGATCAACTCGCCTGCCTTTGCGCAATCCGCTCGGACACCCTCTGTAACAGATACTCCGACCGGCATACCATGCGCATCCACGGCCAAATGGTTCTTGCTGTTGCGCCCCCTTTTGCGAGCCTTATCCCCTGATTACTTCCCCGCGCTCCAGAGGCATGCGTATGCGCCTTCACGTAACTTGCGTCAATCATCAGCCATTCGTAATCCACTTCGCCGATCAGACACGCCGGCAGCGATTCCCAGATTCCCTTGTCCCGCCAACGGCAAAAACGTCGGTGCGTGTTCTTCCAGTCTCCATACGATGGCGGCAAATCCCGCCAGGGCGCTCCGGTACGCAAAATCCAGGACACCACGTTGATGAATTGCCGGTTATCCCGCGCCTTGCCACCCCAGGAGCCTTTCCGACTCGGAAGATGGGGTTCCAGAAGTTCCCATACATGCTCTGAAATATCGTGACGATGCTGTGCCGAGCCCATGCGCTATCCTCCTTGACTAATACCTTGATAGAATAGCAAATTTCTCGTGACGACACTGCCCAGATAAACCGCCCACAGATCGTTATCGGGCGCCAACCGATCATCACCAACTCCCATTCAATCATTCCCATAGCGCATTTCTATATTATTTTCTGGCAATATTCGCTTCCCATTCAGGATGGGCCAACCGCCCCCAAACCAACGCTCATGATGATCGCCTCAATCCTCCCCTTCTCCACCCCGTCATTGCAAAGCCCAAAACAACGTACCACTTCCCCCTTTTCGTCATTGCGAGCGAAGCGCGACAATCCATCGGCCTTTAAGTGGGCGCATTCGCGCCGAAAAGTGGGAATGGATTGCCACGGAGCCTCGCCCCTCGCAATGACGATGTGTGTGGATTGCCGCGCTGCCCGCGCAATGACGACAAAGTGGGGCGCGCATCCTGCGTCCCTATGGAATGAGCAAGGCGCCCACGAGGCTCCGCCCCTACAAAACCCCCGCAGGGGCGGCAGGCACAGGGGCCTGCCCGCACCCGCGACGAGGCGCCTGCCCGCCATCTACGCCACCCGAACGCCAGAGGCCGCATCATGAAGCGCGGTTTCATGCTGTTTGCTTTCCTGCTGGCGCTTGCGGGGTGCGCGAACAGGGGGCCGATGATGATGGATGTCGGCAACGCGATCAAAAGGGAATACACGCAAAGACTCGCAACCGAACCGGATTTTGCGATGATTCGTGGAAAACCTGGCATCTGTATTGAAGATTGTCCACTGAGGGTTCACGCTTCCGACAACCGTTATCCGACAGAAGCGGAACTTGCGGCCATCGCAAAGTTTGAAAGGCTCATGTGGTCGTATTACAACAAGTTCATGAAAGAAAGTCGGCTTCACGCCAGGAGCGCGCGGGAACACGCTTTCTTGCAAAGGGAGCAGTCCCAGATGGATTCGCATTTGCAGGCCGTGTTTGCGCTCCATGATGGCAAACTGACCTGGATGCAGTACGGACAATTATGCGCCCAGATTTTTTCAGATCGTATGGCGGCAGAAGACCTTGCCGAAGCCTGGGCAGCGCAGGAAGCGCGGGAACGAGAAGCGCAGGAAGCCGCGCGAGAAGCGGAGGAGCGGGAAGCCGCGCGAGAAGCGGAGGAACAAGAAGCACGGGAACGGAAAGCGCGGGAGAAGGCGCGGGGAAAAGCACGAGAAAAAGCGCGGAAGGCACGGGAAGAAGCACGAGAAAAAGCACAGAAGGCACGGGAAGAAGCACGGGAAAAAGCACGGAAGGCGCGGGAAGAAGCGCAACTTTCCAAACAAAAAAAGTCTGAAAGCAAAAAACAGGAATCAGAAGACAAAGGGCACAAACCTGAAGGCAAAGGCCAGAAACCAGAGGACAAAGGCCAAAAAACCAGAAGACAGCGCATTGAAGCCAAAGGACAAAATCCAGAAACCAGGAAACAAAGGATTCACGCGGCCCGTTCCCCGAAGGAAGGCGGGGAATCCCTGACGCCCAATGCCGGAACACCCTGACCCCTCGTCATTGCGAGGTGCAAAGCGCCGTGGCAATCCACTTCCACCCTTCGGCGCGAAGCACCGCAAGAAAACTCCCTCGCCCCAAGGGGGGAGTGCGTTCCGTGTCCAACGATGGCGGATGACGCGCCACAGCCGTTTGCTTGCGCGGCGTATTGATAAGGCACAAAACTTCATTCAAAATCTCATGATTCCATGCTAAGCTAGTGAAATATAAGCATTCTTTTAGTCAAGACAAGGATGCGTGGTTTGAGAAAAGGATAACGATCATGGCGCTTTCTTCGCGCAATATCGCGTCAGCGGGAACCTTGCCCGAGAAGATCGGCAACCTGTTGCGGGAATCGCGGTGGCTGTTGGTCGGTGGCATGGCCGCATATCTGGCGCTGGCGCTTTGGGGATTCAGCATAAATGATCCCGGTTGGTCCCGCACGGCCGAGACGGCGGCGCTGCAAAATCCCACCGGCCCGGCAGGCGCGTGGATTTCCGATGTCCTGCTGTATCTCTTTGGCGTTTCCGCCTGGTGGTGGATCGCGCTTTTCGCAATGCTCATGCGCTGGGGCATGCTGCGTTTCCACAGGGAGGATTTGCCAGTCCCTCCGGAACATACCGTCCGACGGGATCGCCAGGACCTTGTGATCGTTCTGGCCGGATTCATCGTGCTGATCGCCGCCAGCGCCGCGCTGGAAAGCCTGCGCTTTTATTCCTGGCCCGCGGAGCTTCCCTCGCGGCATGGCGGAGTAATCGGCGCGGAGTTGGGCAAGGCGCTCATGGGCGTTGCCGGATATACCGGGGCAACCCTGCTGTTGCTGTTCGCGATGGCGATCGGCTGGAGCATGTTCGCAGGCATGTCCTGGATCTGGTTCGTTGAGATGTTGGGTGGCACGCTGGAAGGAATGTGGCGCGCCGTTTTCGGACTTTGCGAGCGCTGGCAGGACGCGCGAATCGGCCGCGATACCGCCGAGCGGCGGGAAGCCGCGGTCGAGGAAGAAAAGCGGCGGTCGTTTTTCCAGGAGCCTGTCCTGATCGAACCGGCGCTTGCGCCGACAGCGGTTTCGCCCAAGGCGGAAAAGCGCATTGCGCGGGAAAAGCAGCCGTCCCTGATTCCCGATGTCGTGCTCGGTGAACGGTTGCCCCCCCTGCGCCTGCTCGATCCCGCACCGGCGCAGGGCATGCTGCCGGCGGTAGACACGCTGGAATTCACATCGCGCCTCATCGAGCGCAAGCTTGCGGATTTCGGGGTCAAGGTCAAGGTGCTGGCGGCATTGCCAGGGCCGGTGATCACCCGTTACGAGATCGAGCCGGACACGGGGGTAAAGGGCGCCCAGATCGTCAATCTCGCCCGCGATCTGGCGCGGGCGCTGGCGCTCGTTTCCATCCGCGTGGTGGAAACGGTGCCGGGCAAATCCTGCATGGCGCTGGAATTGCCCAATCCCCGGCGGCAGGTGGTGAAGCTCTCCGAAATCATTTCCAGCCAGCCCTGGAACGATATGGCAAGCCCCCTGACCGTCACCCTGGGCAAGGACATCGGCGGTCAGCCCGTGGTGGCCGATCTGGCCAGGATGCCACATCTGCTGGTCGCGGGGACGACCGGTTCCGGAAAATCGGTAGGCGTAAACGCCATGATCCTGTCGCTGCTCTACAAATCCGAGCCGGACACCGTGCGTCTCATCCTGATCGATCCCAAGATGCTGGAACTTTCCGTCTATGAAGGGATTCCGCACCTGCTGGCTCCGGTGGTAACCGACATGCGGCATGCCGCCAGCGCGCTCAATTGGTGCGTTGGCGAAATGGAAAGACGCTACAAGCTCATGAGCGCCATTGGCGTGCGCAACCTGGCGGGGCTGAACGCCAAGATTCGCGAGGCGCAAAAGCGCGGCGAATTTCTGCCCGATCCGTTTACGCTGACGTCGGAAACGCCCGAGCCGCTGGCCACGCAACCCTGCATCGTGGTCGTCATCGACGAGCTGGCGGATCTGATGATGGTGGTCGGCAAGAAAGTGGGGGAACTGATTGCCCGGCTGGCGCAGAAGGCGCGCGCCGCTGGCCTGCACCTGATCCTGGCGACGCAGCGTCCGAGCGTGGACGTGATCACCGGTCTCATCAAGGCCAACATCTCGACACGGATTTCCTTCCAGGTTTCCAGCAAGGTCGATTCGCAAACCATTCTGGACAAGACCGGCGCGGAAACCCTGCTCGGACAAGGGGACATGCTCTATCTCGCGCCCGGCACCGGCTACCCCGTGCGGGTACACGGCGCGTTCGTTACCGACGACGAGGTGCATCGCGTGGTCGAACACCTGAAACAAGGCGGCGCGCCGGACTATATCGACATTCTTTCCGGCGATGACGGGGAAGAGGAAAACAATGTCGCGGAGGGCGGGGAAGATGCGGAAAACGATCCCATGTACGACCAGGCAATCGCCGTGGTGCTGAAAAACCGTCGGCCTTCGATTTCGCTCGTGCAACGGCATCTGCGCATCGGGTACAACCGTGCCGCCCGGCTCATCGAGGCGATGGAGCGTGCCGGGCTGGTTTCCGCGCCGGACGGACAGGGCAAGCGGGATGTGCTGGCGCGTGCGCCGGAGGAAGAATGAAAACCATGCGCGCCTGCCCCGGGCGCACACCGCGGCGCCTGCTGGCCGTCGTCCTCCTCATGTTCCTGCCGGCGATGTCCGCCCAGGCGGGCGCAATCGACGCCCTGAAGCGCTTTCTATCCGGGACCGGGAGTTTTTCTGCGACCTTTTCGCTCTCCGTACAATCGGAAAGCCACAGCCGGATGACGCATTCCAGCGGTCGGCTTGCGGCGCAAAAGCCGGGGAAATTCCGGTGGGAAGTGGAAAGGCCGGATCCGCAGTTGATCGTCGGCAATGGTGAGACAATCTGGATTTACGATCCCGATCTGGCGCAGGTTTCCGTCCGGAAAACGAATCAGGCCATCGGCGCGACGCCCGCGGCCCTGCTTGCCGGATCGGACGCAGTCCTTGGAAACTTCACGCTGCGCGAGGCGGGGAAGGAAGAGGGCCTCACCTGGGTCGAGGCCGTGCCGAAAACGCAGGAATCCGGGTTTTCCCTGGTGCGCGTCGGCTTCACGGACAAGGGAGAACTGAAGGCAATGCGGCTGTTCGATAATTTCGGGCAGATCACGACGATTCGCTTTCAGGATGTCCGGAAGAACACGAGAATTCCCGCAGCACTGTTCCAGTTCGTGCCCCCCGAGGGAGTGGAGGTTCTGGAAAGCGATTGAGCCCGCGCCACCGTCGCCGGACTGGAAAAGCCGGACAGATGGCCCGGCACGGGGCAATCGCACGAATGCCATTACCCGCTAATCTTTATGCCACGGGAGATGGTAACGGCATCTAGAAGGCACGTAGTTCCTGAGAACCGAAAAGGGTGTCTTATTGCCGTCGCTGCTGATGAAGCAACCCCATACGATACTACCGGCGTGACGCTTGTATTCTTCAACATTCTCCACTGTGGTAAGGCCCCCTCCTCCCGCTGGTAACGTAGTAAGCCCCACCTGGGGCCAACCGGGGTATGGGTCACCCTCCCCCTGAAGTTTGCCGAATCCCGGTGACAGCCTGACGATAAGGCCTATGTCCGTCAACCGCTTGTTCCTGCCACCCAAATGGACATTGATGGGTGGATATTGGCACGCGGAGCCGCATGCTCCCTGTATAGATATCTTCTGCACATTGGCTGTTGGTTTGAACTCGTAGTTGTAGCTGCCCTTGGGCGGTTTTCCGGTACCGGGATAATCCACCTTGGGCAACTCCCCATTGGTGGTCCAGTGGTCGATCATGGCGGTCTTGGCGCCTTCCGCGAGATTCAAGCCTTCAGCAACGTAGGCACGGATGGTGTAAGCCTGATAGGCGGGCAGGGCGATGGCGGCAAGGATGCCGATGATGGCGACGACGATCATCAGTTCGATGAGCGTGAAGCCATGCTGGAGGGTGCGTACAAGGTGTTTCATGGTTGCGCTCCTTTGAAAAGAAAGGGAAGAACAAAAAAGCCGCGAACGCGTGCTAGGACACGCGCCCGCGACCGGGGTGGTGAAAAAAGAAAAGCGAAAAAAACGGAAGGGAAAGGAAAACCGGAAAACCCGGGAAGAAAAAACGAAGCGCCTCCAACTCCCTGTTATTGCGAGGTCCTGCGGACGACAATTGTTCTGGGAAAACCCACCGTCCGCAGGACCGATGTGGCAATCCACGCGGCGGTTCAGTTTTCCGAAACGCCGGAACAGGTTACGAGGCCATCTGGATTGCCACGGTCCTGGGACCCTCGCAATGACGAAAATTTGGAGGGGCACGAGAAAAATTGCTGTCCGCAGGACTGCCGTTCGCAGGGTTGCCGTTCGCAGGGTTGCTGTCCGCAGGACCGGACCAGCGGGCCTCGCAATGACAAAGTGGGGGGAGCATCCTGCTCCCCCTTGGTGTGGCCGGGAGCAGGATGCTCCCGCTACTTTGGGACGGCAGCCCGCAACAGCGAAACGACGGCCCGCGGAAACATCCCAACTCTCCAAAC
>JAISME010000066.1 GCA_031276915.1 Zoogloeaceae bacterium | reverse complement strand
TAATCGTCGCCGACAAGCGCCACGCGCCGCGCGGGACGCGCCGCCTCGATACGTTGCAACGGCGCGCCGGTGATGGGCAAATCCAGTCCGCGTTTGATTTTGATCATGCGTTTGGCCCGGTTTCTTGTGAAAAAACAGCGGGCGACACATCGTCCGCCAGCGCGGCCCGTGCCGCGAATGTCCTGGCGCAGGCCGTAGAAAAGCCGTCGAATTATACAGGAAGCGTCCCGTGGGCATCCGCCGGTATGAAGGCCGCCCGAGGCAATCGCACGGAGCGCATGGGCGGTCGAGAGTGGAGAAAGGGGCTTCATTCCATGACAATTTTTGTCACTCGATACGCGCGATATTTGTCATTTTGTGGAAATGTCGCTATCTTGTTGTCGGCGCGAATGCGCACAAACGGGGAAACCCCACGGAACCCGGCAGGTGGTATATATGTTGCATGTTGCCTCCCCATTTTCATTCGGTTTCTTTTCCTGACAAGCCGGACCAGTGATTTACCATGTTCCCCACCTTGCTGCTTCCGGAAGCCTTGACCGGGACGCCTGTTGTGGTTTTTGTGGTGGCGCGTCCAGACTGGACGCGGGGAAAATGGAGAAAGACCTGACCAAGGGAACACAATCATGAAATCTTTCGCACGCGCGCTTCAGCATGGTTTCACCCTCGTCGAGATGGTGTTCGTCCTCGCGATCATCGCCATCCTTGTCCTTTTCGCACTGCCCGCTCAGTACGCCAACCGCGCCGCATCAAATCCAGATGTTTCAAGATGGACCGGCGATCAGGGCAGGAGAGGCGCCATCCGCGCCTATGTAGACGCAGGATTCAAGTCCACGGCAATGGCCAGGACGATCGTCATGGAGGCGATCATCAGCGGCGACGCGCGGAACATCACGGTCGCGTACCCCGGAATAGGCGCGCCACCGCCCGGAAGCTACCGGGGTTTCAAATTCCAGCCTTCTATTGTTGGTGACGGGGTAGCAAGGGTCGCGATCAATCCTTTGGTTGCAGGGAGCGCCTATGGCCGTGTGGGTGAAGGCACAATCTGGGTCGAGACGGACGGTGAAAAGGTGCCAAGATTCGGGCTGAAGCTGACGGCGGGTTTCGGTGGCCTCCTTGCCAATGGACAACCCAGGGTGCCGTTGCTGATTGATCCTGATGGCAATCTGGTTGATCCCAACGGCAATCCAATTGATCCCAACGGCAATCCGGTTGGTCCTGATGGCCATTACAATGTTTCCAGCATGGCTTCCAGCATAATCTGGGGATGCTCCCTGGGCGATGGCTATTCTGTGGCGAAATATGCCCAGTTCGTGCCTCCCCGTTGTCGTTATGGCGTGAGGCCCTGATCCACATGTTTTCCCGCGTTCCGGCAGGATGCCCGTTGTGATCTTCGTGACGGCGCGTCCGGACTGGATGCGGGGAAAATGGAGAAAGACCTGACCAAGGACACAATCATGGAATCTTTCGCGCGCGCGCTCCAGCGTGGTTTCACCTTCGTCGAAGTGGTGGTCGTCCTCGCCATCGTCGCCATCCTCGTCCTTTTCGCGTTGTCCGTCTTCAATACATCAACCGCTCCACTGGAAGCCGGCCATCAGAGGAGAGATATCATCCGCGCTCATGTGGATACAGGACTCGCTTTCGCGGGCAAGGCAAAACAAGTCTTCCTGCAAGAGGTCTACAACGGCACCGCGAGAAACATCACGGTTGCGTACCCTGGAACGGGAGTGGCGCCGCCCGGAAGCTACAGGGGTTTTGAATTCAGGCCCACTGGCGCGGTAGCGAGGATCGCGATCAATCCTGTGGGGGTGGTGGAGAGACATTCCCCCTACAGAAGCCGTGTGGGCGAAGGCACGATCTGGATCGAGATGGACGGTGAACAGGCGCCAAGATTCGGGCTGAAGCTGACGGCGGGCTTTGGTGGTCTCCTTGCCAATGGACAACCCAGACTGCCGTTGATTATTGGTTCCGATGGCAATCTGGTTGGAATTGGCAGTCACGATGGTCCTGATGGCAATCCAGTTGGCGATTACACTGTTGGCGACATAATCTGGGGGTGTTCCCTGGGCGATGACTATTCTGTGGCGAAATATGCCCAGTTCGTGCCCCCCGACTGCCGTCAGGGCGTAACCCCTTGATTCACGTGTTTTCCCGCGTTCCAGCGGGATGTCCGATGCGTTTTTCGCAGGCGGCGTGTCCGGACTGGGAGCGGGGAAAATGGAGAAAGACCTGACCAAGGACACAATCATGAAATCTCTCGCATGCGCGCTCCAGCGCGGTTTCACCCTCGTCGAAGTGGTGGTCGTCCTCGCCATCGCCGCCATCCTTCTCCTTTTCGCGCTGCCCGTTTTTTACCTCGATCGCGTCGCGCCAAGTGCCCAGGAATCTCCCCTCCTGGAAACCAGCCGCCAGCGGGAAAACCGCATCCGCGCGAGGAGAGTCGCCATCCGCGCCCATGTGGATAAGGGGCTCGTTTTCGCAAGTTTGGCCAAAATGGCCGTCATGGAGTCGATCTCCGACGGCTATGTGAAAAAGGTCACGGTTGCGTACCCCGGAGAGGGAGCAGCGCCACATGGAAGCTACAGGGGGTTCGAATACAAGCCTTCCACGGCTGTTGACGCGGTGGCGAGGATTGCGATCAATCCTTTGGTTGCAGGGAGCGCCTATGGCCGTGTGGGTGAAGGCACGATCTGGGTCGAGACGGACGGTGAAAAGGCGCCAAGATTCGGGCTGAAGCTGACGGTGGGTTTCGGCGGTCGCCTTGCCAATGGACAACCCAGAGTGCCGCTGCTGATTGATCCTGATGGCAACCTGGTTGATCCCGACGGCAATTCAATTGATCCTGACGGCAATCCGGTTGGTCCTGATGGCCACTACAATGTTTCCAGCATGGCTTCCAGCATAATCTGGGGATGCTCCCTGGGCGATGGCTATTCTGTGGCGAAATATGCCCAGTTCGTGCCTCCCGACTGTCGTCATGGCGTGATGCCCTGATCCGCATGTTTCCCCCCGCGTTCCGGCAGGATGCCTGGGGTACGATCGCGTGAATCCCGTGCAAGACCGGGATGTTGGCGGCGGATCGGCGTCGGGGACGGCGTTCGCGCGGAACAGGCGGGCGGAAGCCATCACGCGGAAAGCCATGACGGCGTTCCGAAAAATGCCCAGTGGTCATTCCAGCGCGGGATAGTCCGTATAACCTTCGGCGCCGCCGCCGTAGAACGATTCCTGCCGTGCCGTGTTCAGGGGGGCGTCTTCGAACAGGCGGCGCGCCAGATCGGGGTTGGCGATGTAAAGGACGCCGAAACCAATGGCGTCGGCTTCGGCATTGGCGAGAATGCGCGTGGCCGTGGCCTTGTCGAGTCCCTGGTTGGCGATCAGGATACCGCCGAATTCCTGTTTCAGTTGCGGACCGAGTAACCCCGCTCCCTGGGCTTCGCGGGTAAAAATGAATGCGATGCGGCGCTTGCCGAGCTCCCTGGCGACGTAACCGAAAGTTTGCGCCGGGTTGCTGTCGCCCATACTATGCGAATCGCAGCGGGGCGCGAGATGAACGCCGACACGGTCCGCGCCCCAGACATCAATGACGGCGTCCGTGACCTCCAGGAGCAGGCGGGCGCGGTTTTCGACGGGACCACCATAGGCGTCGGCGCGTTTGTTTACGCCATCCTGCAGGAACTGGTCAAGGAGATAGCCGTTGGCGGCGTGGATTTCCACGCCGTCGAATCCCGCTGCCTTGGCGTTGGTCGCGCCTTGCCGGTAAGCCGCGATGACACCGGGAATTTCCGGGATTTCCAGCGTGCGCGGCGTGACGTAGGGTTTCAGGGGACGGATAAGCTTGACATGTCCTTCCGGGGCAATGGCGCTGGGCGCGACGGGCAGGCCGCCGTCCAGGTAAATCGGGTCGGATATGCGCCCAACATGCCAGAGCTGCGCGAAAACGCGTCCGCCCGCCTGGTGAATGGCATCGGTGACCTGTCGCCAGCCTGCCACCTGGGCCTCGTTCCAGAGACCAGGGGTGTCGGGATAGCCGACGCCTTGCGGCGTCACGGCGACGGCTTCGGAAAGGATCAGTCCGGCGCTGGCGCGCTGGGCATAATACTCCGCCATCAGGGCATTGGGCACCCGGCCAGCGCTGGCGCGGCAACGGGTCAAGGGCGCCATGATGATACGGTTGGGCAGGGTCAGCGCGCCCAGTTGCAGGGGATCGAAAAGGGTTGGCACGGGGGGACTCCTTCTGGCTTGCGTGGTGGGGAATGTGTGGCGGGGGAAGATGTGCTTGTCCTGTATCAACAACAGTCACCGGAAAATCCACGGCAAACTTCCGGTGTTGCCGGCGCTGGAGGTTGCGCCGCGTGCCTGTTGTCTTTACTCCCGTTTTCCGGACTGGCGTTCATGGTCGGTGAGCAAATGTTCTGGCTGGACATGCAAGGACTCGTCGCGGGAATAGACAAGCCGGATTTCGGCCCGCTCCTGGCCGCGCCAGTTGGGCAGATAGAGCGCACCTGTATTGTCATTTACGAAAAATATGGCTTTTTCGGCACCGTTCTTGCGCACGATATAGGAAATACGCTCGGGATGACCGGGGTGATAACGGATTTCCGCCCAGAAGGTACGGCCATCAAGCGGATGGTTGATCCCCTGCAATTTCACGACCGCATGGTCGTCAGCCTTGTTGTGGGCAACATATACCCACAATAATTCCGGCCCCGCGTAGGCAGCGCCATATTTCGCCATTTCCGGACGTTCCTGGGCATGGGCGAGCGGAACGCAGATCAGCAGGACAAGGTGGAACAGGCGGAGAAGTTTCACTGGAATATCCCTTTCGTCATGACGATGCCGGAAAAGCAACTACAGGACATTCGCTTTCCGGTTCATTCGTAGCGTTTTATATCACAAGACGGGGCGGAACGCGCCGCTTCGTCCTTTCCCTCGTGAATCCGTTTTCCGCCCGGCGCGGTGGCAAGGAAGATCGTTGTTTGCAGCGCCGCGTTCGCCGGATCGGCGGAGGATGCGTGGGGGATACGGCCCAGGCAGGGAGCGGGAATCAGGGTTTCCAGCGTGGTGAAATTTTCTTCAGGACGGGACATGGTGGGGTCGATGGCGTTGGCGATCCAGCCAGCCAGCGCAAGGCCGCGGGCAGCAATGGCTTCCGCTGTGAGCAGGGCGTGGTTGATGGCGCCCAGGCGCATGCCGACGACCAGGATGACCGGGCAACCCAGTACGACGGCCAGATCGGCGCTGTCTCCTTCCGGACCCAGGGGAATGCGGAAGCCGCCCGCGCCTTCGACCAGGACACAATCGGCGCGCCGCTCCGCCTGCCGCAGGGCCTCCCGGATGCGCGCGAACCGGATGACCGTTCCGGCCTCACGGGCGGCGATGTGGGGCGCGATCGGCGGCGTGAAACAATAGGGGTTGAGAAGATCGTCCGGCAGGGCGGGGCACGAGGCGGCGCGAATGGCCTCGACATCCTCGTTCCTGCCCCGCGCATCCGTCCCCGCCGCCACTGCCTTGATTCCCGCCGCCGTCAGCCCCTGGGCGCGGGCGTAATGGAGCAGGACGCAGGTTGCGTAGGTCTTGCCTGCCCCGGTATCCGTACCGGTGACAAAGTAGGAAGGCATTCGGGGATTCAGCCATATTGATTCGTGGGGCTCCAATTGTAGTGTAGACGGCATCCGCGTGCCGGAAGCGTGATTATCCGGTCCGGCGCGTCAGGGGAAAGGACTGGACGACACGGAAAACACAGGAACGAATCCACTCCCTGAAGGTCGGCGTTGGGCCTCAGGGCAAGCGCATGAAGCGTGTGGGCAGTCGAGGACGGAATGTGCTCCTTGTTTTGTGACAATTTTTGTCACTCGATGCGCGCAATTTGTCACTTTGTGGAGAGGGTGTGGTTGTGTCGTCGGGGAGGGAAATGGCGTGGATGCGAGCGTACAGGCGGGAATCGGGGGTACGGGAGTTGGTGGGCACGGAAGTTGCTCGTACCTTTTCGATTTCTTTTCCTGACAAGTCGGACAAGCGATTCATCATGTTCTCCACCCTGCCGTTTTCGGAAGCATCGACCAGGACATCCACTGTGTTGTGCGCATGCGACATGTGCGGACGGGATGCGGAAAAAAGTGTAAAAAGACTTGACAAACCGGAATATGCAAACATAAT
>JAISME010000059.1 GCA_031276915.1 Zoogloeaceae bacterium | reverse complement strand
CCGTTGAGCCGTTGAGCCGTTGAGCCGTGAGCGTTTCATTGCCAAGCCTTCGGCTTGGCAATGAAACGGCTCACCACGATAAACCTCAACACCTCTTTTCACTTCCAGCTCCTGCCCTGTCACACTTCATCATGACAATCTACATGCAAGACATGTGCCAGAAACACTCAAATCCCTTAACCCCTTGATTACCCTTCCTTATCCATCCTCTCACCCCCACCCCAACAACACGGGAAGTGACAATATTCGTCACCAATGAACCAAAAAATGTCACTTCACGTCCCACTCGGAAGAACGAAACCGCACAGCAGCAATCCCCAAAAATGGCGCGGGAACAATACAAACTCCGGCCTCCCCCACCTTGTACACACCTGTCACCGCCACCCGGCGCGAAAAACCGGCATGGAAATCAGGCAATCCGTTTGGGAATGTTCCACAGATGCGGACTATGCCGACCAACACATCCAGCACCAGGGGGATTCATGCGGAAGCAAAACGACGGAAGCTTTTTCCAGCATTTCCAGTCTGGGCAACCCAGAGGAAAATCGCGGATCGGGTCAGCGGGACATTTCCTGTTTTCTGGCAATCGCCGCTTCGGCGAAGGAGGTAAAGAGGGGGTGGCCTTCCCTGGGGTTGGAGGTGAATTCCGGGTGAAACTGGCAGCCGACGAACCATGGATGCGCGTCGGCGGGAAGCTCCACCATTTCGCACAGCCCTGTGCCGGGCGCGCGACCGGAAACGACGAGACCCTTTTCTTCCAGTCGCGCAAGCAAGGTGTTGTTGACTTCGTAGCGATGCCGGTGCCGCTCGATGACCTGGGGCTTGCCGTAGACCGCGCGTACCCTGCTGTCTTCCTTTAGCTGGCAGACCTGCCCTCCCAGACGCATGGTGCCACCGAGGTCGGAACTCCGCGAGCGTTTTTCCACCTTGCCGGAGGCATCCAGCCACTCGGTGATGAGACCGATCACCGGATACGGGGTGTCCGGATCGAATTCGGTGGAATGCGCGTTCGCAAGTCCCGCGACATTGCGCGCGAATTCCACCACGGCCATCTGCATGCCCAGGCAGATACCCAGGTATGGCACCTTGTCCTCGCGCGCGTAACGGATCGCGGCAATCTTCCCTTCCGTGCCACGCTTGCCGAATCCGCCTGGCACCAGAATGCCGTGCATGCTTTCGAGCACCGCAGTTCCCTCCCTTTCCAGGAGTTCGGAGTCGATGAAGTGAATGTTCACCTTGCTGCGGGTATGCAACCCCGCGTGGTTGATCGCCTCGATCAGCGACTTGTAGGATTCGGTGAGGTCGACATATTTGCCGACGAAAGCGATGTCCACTGTTTCCTCCGGATGCTCCTGGGCGTGAATCAGTTTCTTCCAGATGGAAAGATCGGCGGCCCTGGCAACGATGTCGAGCTTGTGGCAGACGATCTCGTCCATCATCTGCTCATGCAACTGGCCAGGGATTTTGTAGATGGAATCCGCATCCAGGCATTCGATCACGGCTTCCGGCATGACGTTGCAGAAAAGGGCGATCTTGCGCCGCTCTTCCATGGGAATGGAACGCCCGGCGCGGCAGAGCAGGATGTCCGGCTGAATTCCGATTTCACGCAGTTCCTTGACCGAGTGCTGCGTCGGCTTGGTTTTCAGTTCGCCCGCCGTGAGGATGTAGGGCAACAGGGTGAGGTGAATGTAGCAGGTACTGACGCGCCCCTCCTCGATGCCCATCTGGCGGATGGCTTCCAGGAAAGGCAGGGATTCGATGTCCCCGACCGTGCCCCCGACTTCGACGATGGCGATCTTCGCGCCTTCCGCGCCTTCCTTGATCTTCGCCTTGATTTCATCGGTGATGTGGGGAATCACCTGCACGGTCTTGCCCAGGTACTCGCCACGCCTTTCCTTTTTCAATACGGAATCGTAGACCTGGCCGGTGGTGAAATTGTTGCGCCGGCTCATTCTGGCGCTGGTAAAACGCTCGTAATGCCCGAGATCCAGGTCGGTTTCCGCCCCGTCCTCGGTAACGAACACCTCGCCATGCTGGAAAGGCGACATGGTGCCGGGGTCGACATTGATGTAGGGATCGAGCTTGAGATGCGTCACCTTGAGACCGCGCGACTCCAGAATGGCGCCAAGAGACGCGGAAGCAATACCCTTGCCCAGCGAGGACACCACGCCGCCGGTGACGAAAACGTATTTGGTCATGGAACTACAGGCTGCCGGAAAGCCTGATTATAGCGCAAGGCGCGCCACCGCCCGATGCGGAAAGCTGGTGGAAATACGCGCGCCGCGGGTTCTGGCGACAATCCATGGCGGGCCATCCGGTTCGTCATGGATTGTCACGCGCGGCATGAGAGAAACCGCGTCAGCGCGTCACGGCGGCGATTGCCTTCGCCACGACAGGCAGGTTTCCGCTGTTCAGTGCCGCCACATTGATGCGACCCGAGGAGACAGCGTAAATGCCAAACTCCGCCTTCAGTCGTTCGACCTGTTCCCTGTCCAGGCCGGTAAAGGAAAACATGCCGCGCTGCCGGGTGATGAAAGAGAAATCCCGGATGGCTCCTTCCGCCTTCAGGGCATCGACAAGCCCGGCGCGCATGGCGCGGATGCGGTCCCGCATGGCGGCGAGTTCCTCTTCCCAGAGCCGCCGCAACTCCGGACTGGTGAGCACGGCAGCCACAACCGCGCCACCATGGGTTGGCGGATTGGAATAATTGGCGCGAATGACGCGCTTTACCTGCGAAAGCACGCGATTTGCCTCCTCCCTGCTCGCGGTCACGATGGAAAGCGCGCCGACCCGCTCGCCGTACAGCGAGAAATTCTTGGAAAACGAGCTAGCAACGAGGAATTGCACGCCGGCGTCCGCAAACGCGCGCGCCGCGGCGGCGTCCTGTTCGATCCCGTCGGCAAAACCCTGGTAGGCAAGATCAAGAAAAGGCACGAGTTCCCTGTCCCGGACAATGGCGGCGACTTCCCGCCACGCGTCACCGGTCAAGTCGGCGCCGGTCGGGTTGTGGCAGCAGGCATGCAGCAGCACGACGGATCGCGGCGACAGGGTGGCAAGCTTCTGTTTCATGGCGGCAAAATCCACGCCGCGCGTTGCCGGATCGTAATAGGGATAGATTTCGACGGGAAAACCCGCGGCGGTGAAAAGCGCGCGATGGTTTTCCCAGGAAGGATCGCTGATGAACAGGGAGGTTTGCGGCAGCAACTGCTTCAGGTAATCCGCTCCCACTCTCAACGCCCCCGTGCCGCCCAATGCCTGGATGGTCACGACGGAACCGTTCGTCGCCCATTCGGAATCCGCGCCGAACAGCAGGGCGCGCACGGCCTGGTTATAGGCGGCGTTCCCGTCGATGGGCTGATAGCCGCGCGCCGGTTGCGCCTTCAGGCGCGCTTCCTCGGCGGCCCTGACCGCGGACAGAAGCGGCAATCTGCCGTTGTCGTCGTAATAGACGCCAACGCCAAGATTGACCTTGCCAGCGCGGGGATCGGCGTTGAAGGCTTCGGTCAGTCCGAGGATGGGATCGCGGGGGGCCATTTCAACGGCCGCGAAAAGGGATACAGTCATGGAGTTTCTCCTGTCGAACGCATTGTTTTCCCAATGAGGATAAACCGGAAGATTCTAGCACGACGCGCGGCCCGGTTCCGGGAATGATCGTGCGTCATGGCAAGAACGGCGAGCGGGAAAGCGCGGTGACGACCGAAACATGCGCCGGCGCATTCGATCCCGCCGGTTTACGTTGCCTGTTATGGTAAAGTCCCCCTCCTTCGGAATTTTTCGCTTTCGTTTTCACCATGGTTTTCCCGAGACTGGCTTTACTCATGGGCGCGCTGGTTCTGGGCGCGTGTTCGCGCGTGCCGCGCGTTGTGAATGAATACCGCATCGATGTGCAACAGGGCAACGTCCTGAACCAGGAGATGGTTTCCCAACTGCGGCCCGGCCTGAGCCGCGACCAGGTGCGATTCATTCTTGGCACGCCGTTGCTGGCGGATGTATTTCACGGCGAGCGTTGGGACTATGTTTTCCGTCTCGAAGAGGGGAAATCCCGCAAGGTCACGGCGCGCCACCTGTCGGTTCTCTTCGATCGGGACGGCCGTCTGGCGCGCGTTGCCGGCAACACGGAAAGCGGAAGCATGGAAGAGCTGACCGCGCCGGTCGCCACTACGCAGGTGATCGATCTGGGCTCCCTCGACGAAGACGCCCCTCCCCTGCCGCCGCCGGATGTGGAACCGGGCTTCTTCAGGCGCCTGATGGAACCCCTGGGATGGTAAGGTCATGAACAACAGGAGACGCATTGGCATTGTCGGCGCTTCGGGCCGCATGGGACGGATGTTGATCGAGGCAACCCTGAAAGACCCCGCGGTGGAACTTGCCGCCGCGTTCGACCTGCCGGGAAGCCCGTTCCTGGGGCAGGATGCCGCCGAACTCGCGGGTCTGCCCGGAAGTGGCGTGCGTGTAACGGCGGATGTGCGGCAAGGGCTGGCCACCTGCGATTGCTGCATCGATTTCACGCGTCCGGAAGGAACACTGGCGCATCTGGAAGCGTGCGTCGCGGCCGGAATCGCGATGGTGATCGGCACGACCGGCTTCGACGCCGCCGGCAAGGCGCGCATCGCCGAGGCTGCCCGGGAAATTCCCGTCGTCTTTGCGCCCAACATGGCGGTCGGGGTCAACCTGGTGTTCAAGCTCCTGGATACGGCTGCGCGGATTCTCATTGACGGATACGACATCGAAATCATCGAGGCGCACCACCGGATGAAAGTGGACGCGCCTTCCGGAACTGCCCTGCGCATGGGCGAAATCGTCGCGCACGCCCGGGGACTGGCGCTTTCCGAATGCGCCGTCTATGGCCGCGAGGGACATACCGGCGAACGCAACGCGACGACCATCGGTTTTTCCACGGTACGCGGCGGCGACATCGTGGGCGATCACAGCGTGCTGTTCTGTGGTCTGGGCGAACGCGTGGAAATCACGCACAAAACGGGCAACCGCATGCCCTACGCTCTGGGCAGCTTGCGCGCCGCGCGCTTTCTGGCGGGACGCCAGTCCGGCCTGTTCGACATGCAGGATGTGCTGGGACTCCGGGAGCGGTGACCGCGCCCTGAAATCCTTGTCCGCGCGGGATGATGAACCTTCCTTCCGCCGGACATGCTTCCAATCCGCGCAACATCGCCGGCAGCGCCATTCGCGCGCAGGCAACATGATGGTTTCGGGGCAATCGCCGTTCGCGGAACCGCGAGGTCCCGAAAAAAACTAGAAGGCGCCACGTTCCGGCGGTATGATGCGGACTTTCGCCCGGATGCGCTTTCCTTATCTAAAGAACCCGGAGAGATGCGCCTTTTGATCCTCATCGTTGTTTTTCTGCTGGAGCAGGCCTGGCCGCTGGATTATGCGCGCTGGATTTCCACACCCTTTGCCGCCTGGGCCGGCTTTCTGGAAAAGCGTTGCAACGCGGGTGATTATGGGCACGGCGTCCTGGCTGGAGCGATTGCGATCCTGGCGCCAGTGGGCATCGTGGGCGCGGCCTGGTGGTCGGTCAATGCTGTTGGCAAGTTATCGGCCTTTCTGCTGGGCGTGGCGGTGCTCTATTGCGTCATGGGATTTCGCCAGTTCAGCCATTTCTACACGGATGTCCAGATTGCCTTGCGCCTGGAAAACATCGACCGGGCGCGCGATCAGCTCGGTGCGTGGCGCGGTGAAACACTATCCCGCTGCGGCATTGCCGACATCGCCCGGATTTCCATCGAGACCGCGCTGGTAGCCGCGCACCGCCATGTCTTCGCCATATTGTTCTGGTTCGCGCTGTTGGGACCGGTTGGCGCGGTGCTGTACCGCTGTTCCCATCTGCTTGCCGAAACCTGGACACCGGCGCGAAACGGCGAGGTATTCAGCCGCTTCGCACGGCAATGGTTCGCCGTGGTGGATTGGCTGCCCGCGCGCGTGACGGCAATGGCTTTCGCCGTCGTTGGCAATTTCGAGGATGCGGTGTATTGCTGGCGTCACCAGGCAACGCGCTGGCGCGACGCCGCGACGGGTGTCGTGCTGGCGAGTGGTGGTGGCGCCCTGGGCGTGCGGCTGGGGCTTTCCTCCTCGCCCGAAACACCGGAGGATGCCGATCTGTTTGGAACAGGCGCGCCCGCCGACGTGGAGTTCATGCAGGGCGCCATTGGTTTGGTCTGGCGCGCCATCGCGCTCTGGCTGCTGGTTTTGTGTGTTTTGGGGCTTGTCAGGTTGACGAGCTGATTTTTGTGTAAAGGAGTGTATGTCATGCTGAAAGATATTGTCGTTTTGAGCGCCGCCCGTTCCGCCGTTGGCGCCTTTGGCGGTTCCCTGAAGGATTTGGAGCCTGCCGAACTAGGCGGTCTGGTCATCAAGGAAACCGTTGCCCGTTCCAAGGTCGATCCCGGGCAAATCACCTATGCCGCTGTCGGCAACATCATCCCCACGGAAGCCCGTTATCCCTACGTGGCGCGTGTGGCGACCATCCAGGGCGGCCTGTCCATGGATTCCGTCGCCTTCGCGGTCAACCGCCTGTGCGGTTCCGCCATGCAGGCCATCATTTCCTCCGCGCAGGCCATCATGCTGGGCGATGCCGAATTCGCCCTGGCGGGTGGCGTCGAATCCATGTCGCGCGCCGCCTACCTGCTGCCCGCGCTGCGTTCCGGCGCGCGCATGGGCGACACCAAGGCGCTTGACGCGATGGTTTCCGTAATTACCGATCCTTTCGGCGTCGGTCACATGGGGATGACCGCGGAAAACCTGGCCGTCAAATGGGGCATCAGCCGCGAGGAACAGGACGCTTTCGCGCTGGAATCGCAAAAACGCGCAACCGCCGCCCGCGCCGCCGGTCATTTCAAGGACCAGATCGTGCCGATCACCTTCAAGACCCGCAAGGGCGAGGTGGTGTTCGATACCGACGAGCACGTGAAACCCGACACCACGCTGGAGTCGCTCGCCAGGATGAAACCCGCCTTCAAGAAGGAAGGCGGTACGGTCACGGCGGGAAACGCGTCCGGCATCAACGATGCCGCCGCCTTCCTGGTGCTGGCAGACGCCGCCAGGGCAAGCGCCGCGGGTTACAGGCCGATCGCGCGCCTTGTTGCCTACGGGATCGCCGGTGTGCCCAACGATGTGATGGGCGAAGGGCCGATCCCGGCCACCAGGCTCGCGCTCGAACGCGCCGGACTGTCGCTCGACCAGATCGATGTGATCGAATCCAACGAGGCCTTCGCCGCGCAATCGATCACTGTCGCCAGGGGGCTGGGACTTGATCCCGCCAAGACCAATCCCAACGGCGGCGCGATCGCCCTGGGCCATCCGGTGAGCGCCACCGGTAGCGTCATCGTCACCAAGCTCCTGCACGAACTGCAACGCACGCAGAAACGCTATGGGCTGGCCACGATGTGCATCGGCGGCGGCCAGGGCATCGCCACCATCTACGAACGGCTGTAGAAAAGCCTTTCGTCTCCCGCGAACGGCGCTTTCACGGCGCCGTTCGCCTGTTTTCCCTCCTTTTCCCCCTTCGTCTCTTTCCATGCCCCAAGCGCGCGTCGCCTTTTTCATTTCCGATGGCACCGGCATTACCGCCGAAGCCCTGGGCCACAGCCTGCTTTCCCAGTTCGAAAGCGTGCGGTTCATCCAGGAGCGCTTGCCCTTCATCGACACCGAGGAAAAAGCCAGGGATGCCGTGGCGCGCATCAACGCCCGGCGCGTGGCGGACGGCGTTCGCCCCATCGTGTTCGCAACGCTCATCAATCCCCGGCTGGCGGAAATCGTCCATGCCGCCGACGCGCTCTACATTTCCTATTTCGAGACCTTCCTCGCGCCGCTGGAAGCGGAGCTGGGCATCCAGTCCAGTCACGCGATCGGACGCACGCACGGGTCGCCCAACAGTTCCAATTACAAGCACCGCATCGATGCCATCAACTACACCCTGATGCACGATGATGGCATTACGGATCGTGGCCTGGAGGAAGCCGATGTGGTGCTGGTCGGGGTTTCCCGTTGCGGCAAGACGCCGACTTCACTCTACCTGGCCATGCAGTTCGGGCTCAAGGTGGCGAATTTCCCCCTGATTCCCGAGGATTTCGAGCGCCAGCAACTGCCCGGCAGCCTGGAAAAACATCGCGGCAAGCTCTTTGGCCTCACCATCCAGCCGGAACGCCTCGCGCAAATCCGTGAGGAGCGCCGCGCCAGGAGCCATTACGCAAGCCTTGCCAACTGCCGCCACGAAGCCCTGGAAGCGGAACGGATGATGCGCCGCGAGGGAATCCCCTGGCTGGACACCTCGGCGCAATCCATCGAGGAAATCGCCACCAAGGTGCTGCAGGTCCTGAAACTCTCCGAACGCCAGGATTTGCGGCAACTCCAGTAGGAATCGCGGCGGGATGCGCTGGAGTGGCAGACACCCAAGGTAGCGGGAGCATCCTGCTCCCCCCGCTGTGCAGATACCTATGCCCGAAGGGGGAGCCGGGCCGGTCAAACGGGTGGAATCTATCCGCTTTGGCCGGCAAGGGGAAGATGCATGAAAGAGCGCAAATTACGGCGATCTATCTGGGGCGCTAGGCGCGAAGGCGGAAGACATGATGCAAATCAAAAAACATTGTCCGTAAGCGGGCGATTGACCGGGAATCCTGCTGGTTTGTGTGGCAATCCAAGGTCCAGTGTTGTCGATAGAAAGCAAACGACGCGACCCTCCGATCTTCATTTGACGATGAACTCGATGCGCATGGCGATGGTCATGGCGCGTGGCGGGATGGGGAAAGGCGCGCCGTGGCGGGTGGCGCGGATGGCGGCTTGATCCAGGGTCGGGTGGCCGCTGGAGAG
>JAISME010000041.1 GCA_031276915.1 Zoogloeaceae bacterium | reverse complement strand
ATCAGGCTTACACCATCCGCGCCTACATTGCCGAAGGGCTACAACTCTCGGGCGGCGCCAAGGCGGCTTTCGTTGACTACTGGATCAACAATGGCAAGATCGCCGAAATGGATTATCCCGGTACCGGGAAAGCGCCCCCAAAAAGCTACAGCTACGAATTCAAGCCAACGGCCAATGTAAAGGCGATCAGGATCACCGGGAGGACGGGTGATGACGCCGCTACCATCCGTATCTATTACGGTGGCAGGAACGAAACGCTGGACAGGCTGAATCTTGCGCTCGGGCTGTACGCTGGGAATGGCAAGATCGACGGTATTAGCGGCATGCCCGAAAAATTGCTGAGCCTGAACAACGCTACCGCTGGCGGTGGACCGATACAAAATTTTGATGTTGGCTCCATTGTCTGGGGTTGCCATCCGTACCCCACGAGCCAAGGCCAATCTTTCGGCAAAATAGCCAAGTACCTGCCCAGCCGGTGCCGCTACAAACACCCTGATATGACAAACTGAGGATCAAGTCCGATACGGCATGTGACAGGCGCACAACCCGCTGGTGGCCCGGAACCAACCGCCTCGCAAGAGACATGTTCCGGGCATTCCAGTGGCGCACAACGCAACTCCCGCAAGGCTTCCTGCCTGTTTTGCCGTGGAAACCAATTCCCGTGATGCAAGAGGTAAGAGGATGGCAGACTGGCGGCAGCGGCTATTCGATAGATTGGAACGCGCCAATCCCGACACCGCCGGACGTTCCGGGTAAACAGCGGGGGGCTGCCGCCCAGGGGGTGATGGGGTGATTCGCGGGCCGGATCCGGGGCTTGCGAAAAAAGCGCGTGGCAATGACTCGCCAGACACGAACGCCATGACGCGCGACCGGAACAGGTTCGCCCGCCGGCCCGCAGGGAATGCTCTCTGCTCCAGGCGTATAATGGCGCTTCCTGTTCCCCCGCTTCCCGTTTTCCGGAAGTTCCCGACACCATGTCAAATTACATCGTCGTCACCGGCGCGGCTGGCTTCATCGGCGCCAATCTCGCGCATGCCCTGAACGAGCGGGGAATCACGGATGTCATCGCGGTCGACAATCTCGCGCGCGCGGAAAAATTCAGGAACCTGGTCGACTGCGAGATTGCCGACTACCTGGACAAGACCGATTTCATCGCCCGCGTCCAGAATGGGGATTTCGACGGCGGCATTCGCGCCGTCCTGCACGAGGGCGCCTGCTCGGACACCATGGAAACCGACGGGCGCTACATGATGGAGAACAATTACCGCTATTCCGCGATTCTTCTCGACTGGTGCCTGGAACAGGGAATCCCTTTCCTCTACGCCTCCAGCGCGGCGACTTACGGCGGCGGGCAGGTCTTCCGCGAAGAGCGCGCCTGCGAGGCGCCGCTCAACGTCTACGGCTATTCCAAATTCCTTTTCGACCAGCTCGTGCGCCGGCGCCTGCCGGATGCCGCCTCACAGGTGGTTGGCCTGCGTTATTTCAATGTCTATGGCCCCCGGGAGCAGCACAAGCGGCGCATGGCTTCTGTCGCCTTTCACCATTTCGGACAATTCCGCGCGGAAGGCAGGGTGCGACTCTTCGAGGGATCGCATGGCTATCCCGACGGCGGGCAGATGCGCGATTTCGTGTACGTCGGGGATGTCGTCCAGGCAAACCTCCATTTTCTCGATCATCCGGAAAGATCGGGCATCTTCAACCTGGGCTCCGGGCGGGCGCAGAGCTTCAACGATGTCGCCGTCGCCGTCATCAATGGCTGTCGCGCGCTCGCGGGGGAAACGGCGCTGACGCTGGCCGAAATCGTCCAGCAAGGACTGCTGGAATACACCGCCTTTCCCGGGGAGCTGAAAGGCAAATACCAGGCCCATACCCAGGCGGACCTGACGCGCCTGCGCGCGGCGGGGTATGATGCGCCCTTCGCCTCGGTCGAAGAAGGCGTTTCCCGGTATGTGCAATGGCTAAACAGGCAAATCTGAAGACATCCCCGTTCAGGTATCTGGAGGACTACCTGGGCCGCACGCCACTCGTGCGGCTGAAGCGGCTGCCGGGCCGGGTGGCGGTGCGGCGCAACAACGTCATCCTGCTCAAGCTGGAGGGGAACAATCCAGCGGGTTCCGTCAAGGATCGTCCCGCGTTCAGCATGATCGTCCAGGCGGAGGCGCGCGGCGACATCCGGCCCGGCGATACGCTGATCGAGGCCACATCCGGCAATACCGGCATCGCCCTGGCAATGGTCGCTGCTATGCGCGGCTACCGGATGATTCTCGTCATGCCGGAAAACCAGAGCCTGGAACGGCGGCAAACCATGCGCGCCTATGGCGCGGAACTCATCCTGACCCCGCGCGATGGCGGCATGGAGCTTGCCCGTGACGTTGCCCAGAAAATGCAGGGCGAGGGGAAAGGCAGGGTGCTCGACCAGTTCGCCAACCCGGACAATCCGCGCGTGCATTTCGAGACCACCGGACCGGAAATCTGGGAGGACACCGGTGGCCGCGTGACCCACCTTGTCGCCTCGATGGGAACAACGGGAACCGTCATGGGCATTTCCCGCTTCCTCAAGTCGCAAAACTCCGGCATCCGCACAATCGGCTGTCAGCCGGAAGAGGGCAGCCAGATTCCCGGCATCCGCAAATGGCCGCAAGCCTATCTGCCCAAGATCTACAATCCCGCGCTGGTAGACCAGCTCGAAACCATCTCGCAGGCGGATGCCGAGGAAATGTCCCGCCGGCTGGCGCGGGAAGAAGGCATTTTCGCGGGCATTTCCTCCGGTGGCGCGTTGTCGGTGGCCCTGCGCGTTTCGGCCAAGGTCCGCGACGCCGTGATCGTCGCCATCGTCTGCGACCGGGGTGACCGCTACCTGTCTACAGGCGTGTTTCCCGCCTGACCCGATGTTCCGCCGGGTTTCCCGCTGGCATTCCGCCATTGTTGTCGCGGGTGGAGTTTCTCTCGCCACGGTGGCTGTGGCGTCCTCTCTCGAACGGATCGCCATTTCCCTCAACAGCCGCCACATCCAGGGCGCCCTGTTCGATCTGCGCGACCTACGACTCGACTGGCGAGGCGGCCAGGGCTCCATCACGGTCGGCGTCCTGGAGGCCCTGGGGCAGCGCTGGCGGGACGTCCGCATCGCCTGCCGGAAGCTGTCGCTGGAGACGGGCGCGTTTCGTTGCGAAAACGGACAGATCGCCCTGCCGCGCTTGCCGCCCGTCGCGCTGACCCTGACGCAGCAGGGGGAAACCTGGCGGCTGCTCCTGCAACCTTCCGCCGGCGAACGCTGGGAAGCAAGCTACCATGCCACGGGCAGTGCGCGGCTGGACATCAGGAACGGCAAACCGGAATTGTTGTTTGCCCTGTTGCCGCGGCTTGTGGAACTGAAAAATGCCCTGAACCCCGTGGGGCGCCTGAACGGACGCCTGGAGTACCAGCCGCGGCGATTCGACGGCACGCTCAATCTCGCGCGCGGAGGCTATGCCTCCGTCGACGGGGAGAACGCCGCCGAGAACCTGGACGCGACGCTCACGCTTTCCGGTCACGCGCAAAAGGGCCAATGGCAGGTCAAGGGTTCCGTCGCCTGGGATCAGGGCGCGATCTACAGCAAACCTGTCTTCCTGAAAAGCGACCAGCAGCACCTGTCATTTTCCGGATCGCTGGATGGCAAGGGCTGGTCGCTGGAGACGGCGACGCTCCAGTGGCCCGGCGTTGGCGCGATTTCCGCGCGGGGAAAGGGGGACTGGAGCAGAATCACGGAAGGACGTCTTGTCGCCCGGTCACTGGAGCTCGCGCCATTGGGCAACACATTGCTGCAACCATTCCTGGAAAGTCGAGCGTTGCCCAGGGTCGATCTTTCCGGGCAGGTGGGGCTGGATCTGTCCCTGAAAGACAACGCGCTCGTCCAGGCGGATATCGTGCCGCGGGACAGCGGCTTCGTGCTGGAAAATGGTCGACTGAAGCTGGAAGGGCTGGCAGGACGTGTGCTGTGGCGTGGCGACGCTCCCGGCGAAGGCGCGTTGCGCGTTGGGCGGATGGCGCTTGGACGGCTGGAAAGCGGCGCGTTCGACCTGCCGCTCGCCATCTGGACGCAAAGTTTCGCGCTGGCAGGCGGCGTCACCATGCCGCTGCTGGATGGCGCGCTGGTGGTCAATCACCTGGCTGCCGGTTACGCGCGAGGAGAATGGCAGGGTGCGCTGGGACTCTCCATCGAGCCGGTTTCGCTGGAACTGCTCACGCCCGCACTGGATTTGCCGATCATGTCCGGAAAGCTCTCGGCCAATCTGCCGATCATCCGCTACGAAAACAGGGAAGCGGCGCTGGACGGCGCGTTGGTTGTCCAGGTGTTCGGCGGCTACCTGAATTGCCGTGACCTGCGCTTCCTCGACCCTTTCGGTGTGCGTCCGCGCATCCTGGCAGATGTGGATGCCCGGCATCTCGACCTCGCCCAGCTCACGCAGACCTTTTCCTTCGGTCGGATCACCGGCTTCGTGGATGCCCGCCTGGCCGGACTGGAGCTTGCCGCCTGGCGACCGCTGGCCTTTGACGCGCGCATCGAAAGCAGCCCCGGAAGCTATCCGCGCCGCATCAGCCAGCGGGCAGTGGACAACATCGCCTCCCTGGGTGGCGGCGGCGCGCTGGCCTCGATCCAGGCCAGTGTGTTGCGGTTCTTCAAGGATTTCGGCTATCGCCGCATCGGTCTTTCCTGCCGGCTGGAAAACGGCGTTTGCCACATGGCGGGCATTGCCGGACTGGACCGGAGCGAACGCTATGCCATCGTCGAAGGCGGCGGCATCCCGGCGTTGACGGTCATGGGGTACAATCGCGGCATCGACTGGGAAGAATTGATCGCGCGCGTCAAGGCCGCCATCAACGCGCCCGATCCGGTCATTGAATGAAAGGTGGATTCCATGCCTCAAACACGTGCGGGTCTGACAGTTCTGGCGAGCGCATGGGCGCTTTCCGCCTGCGTTACCATCAATATCTATTTTCCCGCAGCGGCAGCCGAAAAGGCGGCTGACAAGCTGCTCGACGACATCTGGCAACTGCGGGAGGACGCCAAACCCGCGGACACGCAATCCGGGAAGGAGCAAGAATGAAAAAATGGTTGTCGACAGTCGCGCTGCCGCTCATGTCGCTGTTGTTTGCGTCCACGCTTTTCGCGCAGTCCGCCGCGCCGGATTTTCGCATCAACACCCCGACGATCAACGCCATCCGGGACGCGATGAAAGTCCGTTTCGCGCAATTCAGGCCATATCTCGAATCCGGCGTCTTGGGCGTCAGCCTGAAAGGAACGCTGTCCGTGCGCGATCCCGCCGCCGTGCCGCTGGACCAGCGCCAGACGCTCACCCGGTTGCTGACGGAGCAGGAGCGCGACCGCAACGCGCTGTTCAGGGAAATCGCCAGGGCCAACGGCCATCCGGAGTGGGAAGAGGACATCGCCAGGACATTCGCGGACCGGATGCGCAGCCGCATGGACAAACTGCCCAGGGGCTGGTGGATACAGGACGACACCGGCAAATGGCGGCAAAAGGAATAACGGGGCATTCCCCCCGGCGCGAATGCCGTGTTCTCCACCCCCATTCTGGTTTTCGACATCGAGACCATTCCCGACACACCGGGATTGCGGCGTCTCCATGGTCTCGATCCCGCGCTCTCCGACGCAGAGGTGGCGGAACTTGCCTTTCAGCAACGACGCGCCCAGACCGGGCACGACTTTCTGCCACTCCATCTGCAACGAATCGTGGCCATCTCCTGCGCGCTGCGCGCCGGCGAAACCTTCAAGGTCTGGTCCCTGGCCGCCCCGGCGCTTTCCGAAGCGGAAATCCTCCAGCGCTTTTTCGACGGCGTTGAAAAATTCACGCCGCGCCTTGTCTCCTGGAACGGCAGCGGTTTCGATCTGCCGGTGCTTCATTATCGCGGCCTGATCCACGCCATCTCCGCCGCCCGCTACTGGGACATGGGCGAAGGGAATTACGCCGATTCCCGCGAGTTCAGGTGGAACAACTACATCAACCGCTATCACACCCGCCATCTCGATCTCATGGACCTGCTGGCGCTTTACCAGCCCCGCGCCAACGCGCCGCTCGACGAGCTTGCCAGGCTAGCGGGTTTCCCGGGCAAGCTCGGCATGGACGGCAGCAAGGTCTGGGAAGCCTGGCTGGCGGGAAAGGCCGACGCGATCCGGGATTATTGCGAGACCGATGTGGTCAACACCTATCTTGTATTCAATCGCTTCCGCCTTTTGTCCGGCGAGGTCGACCGCGCCACGACCGATACAGAGGAAACATTCGTGCGCGCGGAACTTGCTCGGCTCAACAAACCGCACTGGCGGGAATACCTCGAAGCGTGGGAATCCACCGCGCCGTAGCCCTGCGACAATTGACCGGCTGGCAATTGACCGGCGCCAGAATTCACGCATGCCAGCTCGAAGCAGGCTGGGCGAACCCTCGACGGACTGGCTCCAGAGGCGCCGGTAGTCATACACCAACCGCCACTTGGGAAATCCTTCCGGCAGCATCCGTCACTGACAACCCGCTTTTGGGAATGTACAACACGGCGCGGAATACTTCGCACAACGCTACACCTTCGGGGCGCCATCTGTTTCCGCCCACTCTCCAGCAGCGGGCGCATGCCTTCAAATTGTCTCCGACTCATGTCGCTTGGGTATCGCCTTCTCATCGGCATATCAGAATCGTTTGGAGAACTTTAAACAGGTTTTCAGGCGATTGCGAACACTGACCGGGATTTTTTGCGTTTTCCCCGCAAAAATCACCCAATGACAGGCAATCTCCTCCCTTCGTTCGGGAAGTTCCGGCTGGACATTTTCATAGTCAATCAAAATGAAATTCCGCTTCCTCACTGCGCCGCTCCATCAAGGCATCGTTCCCAGCAGGGCGGATCAGGCAAAGCCGGTAATCCGCCCCGCCTGCTGGAAAAGCGCTCCACCACAATCGCCGACGCGCTACGCTTCCAGCCAGTAGGCTTCAAGCAATTCACCTTCCTCATCCAAAAGCCACCACTCTTCATGGCTTCAAAGCGCCTCGGCGCAAAAGACGGCGGGTGTGACGATGCGCGCGCTCCAGACTGCCGCATTGCAACAATCCGGCCCGATGGTCGCCGGTGACAAGATAATCCGCCTCGC
>JAISME010000169.1 GCA_031276915.1 Zoogloeaceae bacterium | reverse complement strand
TTATCACTCCGATCGCGGGCGCGTTTCCCCTTGTTCCTGCGATCACGCCCCAACGCATCATTGTGAGAACCGCAGGCCCGGTCCTGCGGACGGCAACCCTGCGGACGGCGACCCTGCGGACAGCAATTTTTCCCGCAACCTTCCAAATCTTCGTCATTGCGAGGGCCGAAGGCCCGTGGCAATCCAGACGGCCTTGTAATTTGCTTCAGCGTTTCGGAAAACTGAACCACCGCGTGGATTGCCACGTCGGTCCTGCGGACGGCGGGTTTCCCCAAAACAATTATTGCTGCCCGCAGGGCAATCGCCGTTCGCAGGACCGACGGCAAAGTAGCGGGAGCATCCTGCTCCCGTTCGGACACGAGGGAACAGGATGCTCCCCCCACCTTGCCGTTTCCCCCACGGGAAGGCGCAAATCCGCGGATGACAAATGCCGTCCGCAGGACCACCCCGGTCGCGGGCGCGTGTCTTTCACGCGTCCGCGGCCTTTTTTGTTCTTCCTTCTTTTTTTCCAAAGGAGCATCATCATGAAACATCTTGTACGCGTTTTCCAGCGCGGCTTCACGCTCATCGAACTGATGATCGTTGTTGCCATCATCGGCATCCTTGCCGCCATCGCGCTTCCCGCCTATCAGGCTTACACCATCCGCGCCTACATCGCCGAAGGGCTGCAACTCTCGGCAGGGGCCAAAGCGGCTTTCGTTGACTACTGGACCGAAAATGGCTCACTTCCCCAAACGGGTTATCCCGGCACCGGGAAGCCGATCAAAGGCAGCTTCAACTACGAATTCAAGCCAACGGCCAATGTAAAGAAAATCCAGATCGGGGGAAGTGATGACTACTCTGTTGTCCGCATCTGGTATGGCGGCAGGAACAAAACGCTGGATAGACTGGGGATCGTGATTGGGCTGGCCGCGGGGTTTGGCAAGATCGACGGTGATTCCGGTGTTCCCGAAACGCCTCTGGCCTCGGGTATCGCTGGTGGTAGCAAGAAAAATTATGCTGGCGGTGGTTCCATCGTCTGGGGTTGTCTCGTGAGTGGCTCCAGCCAAATACAGTCTTTCACCAAGATTGCCAAATATATTCCCAGCAGATGCCGGTACAGGAGCGTAGTCCTGCCGAAGTGAGGTTTATATATACGGGCATGTGACAGGCGCGCAACCAGCAGACGACCCGGCCCGGAATCCACCGCCTCGCAGGAAGCGGCTCCGGGCGTTCCGGCGGCGCAACGCCACGAACCGCTGGCAAGCAAAATCTCCCCCGGCAATGAATCCCGGGGGATTTTTTTCCACCATCGTGGAACGAACTCCAATCTGGAATCCCGCCCGTGGATCAGGGCTTCCCTGATGGAACCGGCTTTTCCAGCGGCAGCGACACCATACGCGCCGTCCCCGGTTCATCCGCTGTTTTCACCGTCCCCGACAACGCGCGCGCTGCCGCGGCTTGATCCGCTCCGCTTGCCTTTCGCGCCATGACATCCTCCTGGAAAGGAGAGCGTATACGGGTTACCCGTGAAAGCGGTCATGGCGATTGCAGGACTTGTTCCGCTACGCACCAGCGCGTCTTGTAGTCGCGGTCGGCGCGGCCGAAGGAATAGCGGAGCGATTTGCCGAGCGTCCGGGCCGTTTCCCGTTCGGTTTCCGTGTTGAGCCAGGTGAGCACGCTGCCAGGGCTGAAATCGCGGCTTTGCGGGTCGACGCCGCCGTTTACGAATTCCACGCTCACCCAGCGCGGCGACTCCACGCGGTAGAGCACCTGCACGGCGACGGGCGCGTCGCGCAGGAAAAGAACCGAACCCGTCATCCAGTCGCGCAGCAGGGTGAATGTCTCCGCCATTCGCGCTGCGCCGGTCGCGGGGAATCCCCACCGTTGCCGGAACAGGTCCGTGTAGAAACCCGCCAGTTCCGCGGGCGTGAAATCCCGCACCGGGCGGATGACGCCGCCCGCGTCCATGAACAGCCGCAGCTCGCGGCGCTGGTTGTAGCGGAATTTCGCGGAAAGCCGCTCCGTTTGCTTCAGAACAGCGAGCGTCTCTTGCTGGCGCAGCAATCCCGTGAACGCGCTCGCATGCCGGTTTGACAGATAACGGCCCGCATGGCGCAGCGGGATTTCGGCCACTTTTGTCGCTGTTTCCGCCGTTGTTTCCGCGACCGGCAGGATCACTTCCGCGTTGCCGAGATCGAAGCAGCCCTTTTTGCCCAGCGATTTCAGGGCTGCCCGGGAAAGCGCCAGATGTCGTCCCCAGACGGGAATGGCCGCGATGTGTGTATTTTCCCGTGACCAGCCCAGGTAGCGCACCGGAATGTCCGCGAGGCGGGAAAGCCGTTCGACGAAGGCCGGATGCGTGGCAACGCTGCCGCCGTGGCGTTGCCAGGTCTCGGCGTAATCGGCGGCGGAAATCTCCGTCCAGCCACGCTCGCGGTAACCGGAGGAAAAACGGCGAAGCAGGGAGGAAAGGAAAATGGTCACGCGCTTTCCTCCATGAAGCGCCAAAAGCGCGCTGCCGCCGCCGCATCGGAAAACCGCTGGTCCAGGCATTCCGCCGCGCGCGCCGGGTAGTCGGGCGGCGGTGGCTCCGCGGCGTGCACCAGGCACCGCGCCAGCGCCCCGGCATCACCGGGAGGAAAGAGCGCGCCCACTCCCTCCACCACTTCGCGGCTGCCGCCACAATCACCACAGATGACCGGCAGGCCGGCGGCCAGGGCTTCCAGCAGCACCATGCCGAACGGTTCCCGGTCGGAGGAAAGCGCGAACGCGTCGAAAGCCCGGAAGTAGCGGCGACCTTCCGCCACTTGTCCCAGGAAACGCACGACATCCCGGATACCCAGTTCGGCGGCCAGCGTTTTCAGCGTTTTTTCCAGTCGCCCACTCCCCATGATGGCCAGCAGGCTTCCCGGTGGCAGTTGGGGCAGGGCCAGGGCGAAGGCGCGGATCAGCGTGGACTGGTCCTTGTCCGGATGCAGACGGCCAACGTTGCCGACGATCCAGGTATCGGGCGGAAGGCCGAGCGCGGCGCGGGCGGCGGTGCGGGAGAACAGTGCGGCCTCGGTCCCGGCGCGGTCGATGCGGTTGTAAAGGGTGGTGATGCGACCAGCGGTCCAGGCGGGCAGCGCGGCGCGCAGGTCGTCGCGGACGGCGTCGGAAACGCCAAGAAGTCGCAGCCGCGCGCGGAAAATATTGGCGAAAAGTCTCCGGGAGAGCCGTTGGTAATCGCCGAACGCGTGATGCACGCCGATCACCGGCAAATCGGTGGCGAGGAGCGCCACATGCACGGATTTGAAACGATGCGCGATGCAGAGGCTGAAATCGCGCCCGGCGACGATACGGCGCACATCGCGGATGGCGGCAAGCTTGAGGCCACGAATCGCGGCGCTGGTGTAATCGAGGAAGACGACCGCGTCCGAGGCCGATTCCCGCGTCACCCGTTCATCCGGCGCGCCCGTGAGATAGACCGTCACCACCTTGCGCGGGGTCCCCCGGAAAAGGCGGGCATATTGCCGCGCGCAATCCAGAAAGGGCGCGCTGTAGCCGTGGCAGAGTTGCAGGATGTCGCCTTGGGAACGCGCGGTCTCGAGCATCAGGCGTACAGGATTTCCACGTTTTCCGGCTTTAGCCAGGCGCGCAGGCTTTCCAGAAGCTCGGTTTCCAGGCTGACGCGATATTCCGCGCCCAGAATGAGTTCGCAACAGGCATGGGCATTGCGGTAGGCGACACACACCGGAGCGACGCCGGGATAGGGAGCGAGCAGGGTTTTCAGGCGAGCAGCGTCGGATTGTCCGTTCATCGTCAGTTTCAGGCTGCGGGCAAAACGCGCGCGCGCCTCGCCCAGGGTGAGAAGCGCTTCGGCGACCACGCGATTGCTGCCGGAATATTCGTCGAAACTCACCTTGCCTTCGACCAGCAGCAGTTCGTCCGTCCGGATCTTGCCGCGCCCGGCCTCGAAAAGTTCGTTGAAGACGGAGACCTCCACCATTGCGCCGCCGTCGTCCAGTTGCACGAACAGCATTTTGCCGCGCCGGGTCATCTGCGTGCGCACGCCGGCGACGATGCCGGCGAGCAGGACCGGCTCCTTCGAGGCTTCCAGCCGGTCCAGTCGCCGCCGGACGAAGCGCGCAAGCTCCGGCGCGAAACTCTGGAATGGATGACCGGAAAAGAAAAATCCCAGGGCTTCCTTTTCGCAAGCCAGTTTCTCCCGTTCGTCCCAGGGCTTGGCCTTGACGTATTGCGGCGCGTGCCCGGCGTCCTCGCCGGAATCGAAAAGGCTGACCTGCAAGGCGTTTCTTTCCGCCTGTTCCGCCGCGTCCATCGCCAGCCCGACGGAAGCGAGGAGTTTGCCGCGATCGGCGTCGATGCTGTCGAACGCGCCCGCCTTGACGAGTGCCTCGATGGTGCGGCGATTGACCTGCCGCTTGTCCATCCGGGCACAGAAATCGAACAGGTCCCTGAAGGGGCCGCCCTTTTCCCGCGCCTTGAGAATCAGGTTGACCGCCTGCTCGCCGGTTCCCTTGACGGCGCCCAGTCCGTAGCGGATGGTTTTCGCGTCAACCGGCTCGAAACGGTAGGCGGAAGCGTTGACGTCCGGTCCAGGGATGACGATGCCGTTGGCGCGGGCGTCGTCGTGGAACACCTTGACGGCGTCGGTGTTGTCCATGTCCGAGGAAAGGGTCGCGGCCATGAAGGCGGCGCAGTGGTGCGCCTTCAGCCAGGCGGTCTGGTAGGTGACGACGGCGTAGGCGGCGGTATGGGACTTGTTGAAACCGTATTCCGCGAACTTCGTCATCAAGTCGAACAGTTGTTCGGCGAGCTTCGGGTTGTATCCCTTTTCCTGCGCGCCCTCGGCAATGGTCTCGCGGTGCCTGGCCATTTCTTCCGGTTTCTTCTTTCCCATCGCGCGTCGCAGGAGGTCGGCCCTGCCCAGGGTATAGCCGCCGATGATCTGGGAAATCTGCATCACCTGTTCCTGATAGACGATGACACCGTAGGTCGGCGCCAGGCTTTCCTCCAGGTCGGGATGGAAATAGTCGATCCTTTGCAGTCCTTTCTTGCGCAGGATGAAATCGTCCACCATGCCGGAACCAAGTGGACCGGGTCGGTAGAGCGCGAGAACGGCGATGATGTCCTCGAAACGGTCGGGCGCGAGTTTTTTCAGGAGATTCTTCATGCCCTCCGATTCAAGCTGGAAGATGGCCGTGGTATTGGCTTCCTTCAGAATGCGATAGGTTTCCGGGTCGTCGAAGCCCAGGGCTGCCAGATCGGGGCGTTCGCCGGTCAGCCGTTCCACGTAATCGAGCGCGAGCTTGATGATGGTGAGGTTCCTGAGGCCCAGGAAATCGAATTTCACAAGGCCGATCTTTTCCACATCGTCTTTGTCGAACTGGGAAACCGGCGCGGCGTCACTGCCGGTGGCCTGGTAGATGGGGCAAAAATCGGCGATGCGTCCGGGCGCGATAAGGACGCCGCCCGCGTGCATGCCGACATTGCGAGTCAGGTCCTCGAGGCGCAGGGCGAGGTGGAAGAGCTCGCGGACGGCCTCGCCATCCTGTTCGTCTTCCATCATGGCTTTCAGGAGCGGCTCTTCCGCCAGGGCGGCGGCAAGCGGCAACGGCTTGTTCTGGACGACGGGAATCAGCTTGGAAAGCCTGTCGCAGAGCGTATAGGGGAGATCCAGCACACGGCCTACATCGCGAATCACCAGCCGGGAGGACATGGTGCCGAAAGTGGCGATCTGCGAAACGGCGTCCGCGCCGTAGCGGGCGCGCACGTATTCAATGACGCGGTGGCGGTTGTCCTGGCAGAAATCGATGTCGAAGTCGGGCATGGATACCCGCTCCGGGTCCAGGAAGCGCTCGAACAGGAGCGCGTATTGCAGCGGATCAAGATCGGTGATGCCGATGCTGTAGGCTACCAGCGACCCTGCCCCGGAACCACGTCCCGGCCCCACCGGCACACCGTTGTTCTTGCCCCAGTTGATGAAGTCCGCCACGATGAGGAAGTAACCGGCAAACCCCATCTGGATGATGGTTTCAAGTTCGGTTTTCAGTCTGGAGTCATATTCCGGGCGGCGGCGGACACGCTCTTCCGGGTTCGGGAAAAGCTGGACGAGGCGGTTTTCCAGTCCCGTCCGGGCCTGCCCGGTCAGGTATTCCTCTAGGCTTACCCCCTCGGGCGTGGGGAACTGCGGCAGGAAGTTCTTGCCGAGCGTCAGTTCCAGATTGCAGCGCCGGGCGATTTCCACGGAATTTTCCAGCGCTTCCGGCACATCGGCGAAAAGCGCGACCATTTCCTCCGTGCGCTTGAAATATTGCTCCTCGGTAAACCGGCGTGGCCGCCGGGTGTCGCCCAGGGTATATCCTTCCGCGATGCACACCTTGGCTTCGTGGGCGCGGAAATCCTCTTGATCCAGGAACTGGACGGGGTGGGTCGCCACCACCGGCAATCCGAGTTCCGCGGCCAGTTCGAGCGTCGCCTCGACCAGGGTTTCGGCGTCCGGCTGGCCGTACCGCTGGATTTCCAGGTAATAGGCGCCGGGGAAAAGCGCAGCCCAGGCTTCCGCGCGCGCTTTCGCCAACTGGTAATTTCCCGTCAACAGGGCGTCGCCGACATCGCCTGTCCTCGCGCCGGAGAGCGCGATGAGACCATCGCATCCGGTCTCGGCAAACCAGGCGCGACGGATTTCGGCCCTTTCCAGGCGATCGGGCACGGTGTAGGCGCGGGTCAGCAGTTCCGAAAGTTGCAGATACCCGTCATGATTCCTGACGAGCAGAAGGAGACGGCGCGGTTCCGGAAGGACATCCGGCAGGCGCATGGCGCCCGTCCGCGCCTCTGTCGTGATCCAGCAATCCGCTCCGGCAACAGGCTTCACGCCTTTTCCGCGCGCGCCCAAGTAAAACTTCAGGAGACCGAAGACATTCATCAGGTCGGTGAGCGCCAGCGCCGGCATGCCGTCCTCCACCGCGCGTTTCACCGCGTCTCCGGGATTTCCCTTGCCATCTCCCACCCGCAGGATGCCGTCGGCCAGGGAAAACTCGCTGTGGACGCGAAGATGAACGAAAGCAGGAACGGTCATGCGTACAGGGAAACAGACTGGGATCGAAGAAAGGTGGAATTCTATCATCCACGAACGCGCGACGCGGATGTGCCTGCAACCGGATTTGTATAAAAATTCAATTTAATCAAAAGGATACAAAATATCCTCGGACTGTGCCGGATCCATGTCCCGCCTTTCCGGAAACCCATCAGGCGGCCGCATCAGGGGACGGGAAACCTGCCGGCCCATCCATTGTTGGCGAGATGTATTGCCGGAAAGCGATTGAGCCGGCAAAGACCCGGACCACCCTGTCCAGGCGGAATGCTCCCCATTGATGACCATGCGCTCAATGCCTTTTGCATTCACGCTCGACTGCCCATGCGCTCCTCGCGGCGCACAACACTTTTCTGTTTGACGGGAAGAGGCTTTCCTCGCTATTATTCTCCGACTTTGCATGCGGTGACCGGTAATGCGCAAGGCGGTTCTTTTTCAGTGGGGGGCGGTCCTGTCGCTGGTGGTTCTGGCCGGCCTGATCGTTGGCATGCGCGGCGCGGTTTCGGCGGGACTGGCGGGTTTGGCGGCAGTATTGCCGAATTTCTGGTTCGCATGGCGGCTCCAGGTGTCGGCAAGGCGTCCCGGCGGCATGTCGGCGGTGAAGTTTCTCGCCGGTGAACTGGTCAAGATCGCCGCTACCGCCGGTCTTTTGTCCGTCGCGGTCAAGCTGTACCCGGACCTGCATTGGCCAACCTTCTTGCTCAGTCTGCTGGTTGTCCTGCAAGCAAGTTTTTTAGCGTTTTGGAAGAAGCCCTGACATGAGTACAGAAGCCATCACAGAACATGGTCCCACGGCAGGCGAGTACATCGTCCACCATCTGACCCACCTGAACAGCACCGGTCACGCGCAAGAATCCATCGTCCAGTTTTCCATTCTCAATTTCGATACACTTTTCTATTCCCTGCTTCTGGGGCTTCTCACCGTTTTCATCCTTCATCGCGCCGCACGGAAGGCGACTCCGGGCGTGCCGGGGCGGTTCCAGGCCGCCGTCGAAATTCTGGTGGAGCTCGTTTCCAACCAGGCCAAGGATCTGATCCATCCCGAGGAATCGCGCCGTTTCGTCGCGCCACTCGCGCTTACCGTGTTCATCTGGATTTTCCTGATGAACGCCATGGACCTCCTGCCCGTTGATCTCCTGCCGCGTCTCTGGGAGGGCGTCTTCGGCGCGGCGGGCGGCGACCCGCGCCATGCCTACATGCGCGTGGTGCCGACGGCGGACCTCAACGCAACACTGGGAATGTCGATCGGCGTTCTGCTGGTTTGCCTCTGGTATAACGTCAAGATCAAGGGCATCGGTGGCTGGGTGCATGAGCTTTTCTCCGCCCCGTTCGGCAAGCATCCGCTTCTGGCACCCATCAATTTCCTGATGCAGTTGATCGAATTCGCCGCCAAGACCCTCTCGCACGGGATGCGGTTGTTCGGCAACATGTATGCCGGGGAAATCGTTTTCATGCTGATCGCTCTCATGGGCGCCGCCTGGACGACAGGCGGCGGTGTTTCCGGGCCGCTCCTGTGGATCGGGCAGGTCGTTGCCGGTTCCATCTGGGCTGTTTTCCACATTTTGATCATCACGCTGCAGGCCTTCATCTTCATGATGCTGACGCTCGTGTATGTCGGTCAGGCGCATGAATCGCACTGACCCTGTTTTTTTGCTGTCCATTTTTAACCACTAAGGAGTTGTCATGGAAACTTTGGGTTTTGTTGCGCTGGCTACCGGCATCATCATCGGTTTGGGCGCGATCGGCGCGTGCATCGGAATCGCCCTGATGGGCGGGAAGTATCTCGAGGCCTCCGCCCGTCAGCCGGAGCTGATGAACGAACTGCAAACCAAGATGTTCCTCCTGGCTGGCCTGATCGACGCCGCTTTCCTGATCGGCGTGGGGATTGCCATGATGTTCGCGTTCGCCAATCCGTTCGTGCCGAGCTAAGCGGCTTTCGGCAACCTTTTCATAAAGGACTGGAACCGTGAATTTGAACTCGACGCTGTACGCGCAGCTCGTTGTGTTCTTCATTCTGGCGTGGTTTACGATGAAGTTCGTATGGCCACCCATCGTGAAGGCGCTGGATGAGCGCGCGAAAAAAGTAGCGGATGGTCTGGCCGCCGCCGAGCGTGGCAGGCATGATCTGGAGCTTGCGACCAGGCGTTCTGTGGAGGCCTTGCGCGAAGGCAAGGAAAAATCGGCGGAGGTTCTCGCCCAAGCGGAAAGACGCGCGGCCCAGATCGTCGAGGAAGCCAAGACGCAGGCGAAGGTCGAGGCCGACCGCATTGTCGCGGGCGGCAAGGCGGAAGCCGAGCAGGAAATCCTGCGCGCCAGGGAAGCCCTGCGCGATCAGGTCGCGGCGCTGGCGGTGGCCGGCGCGGAGAAAATCCTGCGCCGCGAGATCAACGCCAAGGTCCATGCCGATCTCCTGTCCGCAATCAAACAGGATCTGTAACGCATATGTCTGAAACCGTCACCATTGCCCGTCCATATGCCGAGGCCGTGTTCCGTGCGGCCAGGGAGTCCGGGGCGCTGGACGTCTGGTCGGCGCGTCTGCATCGCCTGGCCCTGATTGCCCAGGACGCGGAAATGGCCGAAATCATCGGCGATCCCAGGCGTTCGGTCGATACGCTGGTGCAGCTTTTCACTTCGCTTGCCGGCGATAATGACGTCACCCTTGGCAATTTCATCCGCGTTCTGGCGGAAAACGAGCGCCTCGCGTTGCTGCCGGAAATCGCGACGCTGTTCGACGCGCAGAAGTCGGATGCGGAAGGTATCCGGGAAGCCCTGGTGGAAACCGCCTTTCCGCTTTCCAAGGCCAACCTCGAAGCGCTCGTTCCCCAACTGGAAGCGCATTTCAAAACCCGGCTCACGCCCAGGGTGGTAGTGGATGCCGGATTGATCGGCGGCGTGCGCGTGGCGGTCGGCGATCAGGTGCTGGATGCTTCCGTGCGCGGCAAGCTCGATGCAATGGCCGCCGCCCTCAAGAACTAGGAGAGTTAAATGCAGTTGAATCCGTCCGAGATCAGCGAACTGATTAAAAGCAAAATCCAGAACCTTGAGGTGGGCGCGCAAACCCGCACGCAGGGTACCGTTGTTTCCGTGACCGACGGCATCTGCCGCATCCACGGGTTGCAAGACGTCATGCAAGGCGAAATGCTGGAATTTCCGGACAACACCTTCGGGATGGCGTTGAACCTCGAGCGCGACTCCGTCGGAGCCGTTGTTCTGGGTGAATACGAGCACATTTCCGAGGGTGATCCCGTCAAATGCACGGGGCGTATCCTGGAGGTTCCGGTTGGACCGGAACTCCTGGGCCGCGTGGTGAATTCACTCGGCCACCCCATCGACGGCAAGGGACCGCTCCATAACAAGCACACCGACAAGATCGAAAAGGTCGCGCCTGGCGTGATCTGGCGGAAATCCGTTTCCCAGCCAGTGCAGACCGGTCTGAAATCCATCGACGCGATGGTGCCGATCGGTCGTGGCCAGCGCGAGCTCATCATCGGTGACCGTCAGACCGGCAAGACCGCCATCGCCATAGACACCATCATCAACCAGAAAGGCGCGGGGGTGAAATGCATCTACGTGGCAGTGGGCCAGAAAGCCTCGACCATTGCCAACGTGGTGCGCAAGCTCGAAGAACATGGCGCGCTGGAATACACCATCGTGGTGGCGGCATCCGCTTCCGAAACCGCGGCGCTGCAATACATCGCGCCGTATTCCGGCTGCACGATGGGCGAATATTTCCGCGACCGCGGCGAGGATGCCCTCATCATCTACGACGACCTTACCAAACAGGCCTGGGCCTATCGTCAGGTTTCCTTGCTGTTGCGGCGTCCGCCGGGCCGTGAAGCCTATCCCGGAGATGTATTTTATTTGCATTCCCGCCTGCTGGAGCGCGCCGCTCGCGTTTCCGAGGAATGGGTGGAGCGTTTCACCAACGGCGAAGTAAAGGGCAAGACCGGATCCTTGACTGCGCTGCCGGTGATCGAAACCCAGGCCGGCGATGTTTCCGCTTTCGTGCCGACAAACGTGATTTCCATTACCGACGGTCAAATCTTCCTGGAAACCGATCTCTTCAACGCGGGCATCCGTCCTGCCATCAACGCCGGGATTTCCGTCTCCCGCGTGGGAGGGGCGGCGCAAACCAAGGTCATCAAGAAACTGGGTGGTGGTGTGCGTTTGGCGCTGGCGCAATACCGAGAGCTGGCCGCGTTCGCTCAATTTGCTTCCGACCTGGACGAGGCAACGCGAAAGCAGTTGGAGCACGGGCGCATGGTGACCGAATTGATGAAGCAGCCGCAGTACGCGCCCATGAGTGTTTCCGAAATGGCCGTGACTCTTTTCGCGGCGGAAAAGGGGTTTTGCGAAGATGTGGAAGTAAAGCGTGCCCTGGAATTCGAGCGCTCCCTGCTGGCCTACCTGCGGCAGAACGTTGCCGATGTCCTGGACAAGGTGGAGTCGACCAAGGAACTGGATGCCGACGGCGAGCAAAAACTGGCCGCCGCCATTACGGACTTCAAGAAAACCTGGGTCTGAGAACAGGAGAGCGCCATGCCGAGTGGCAAGGAAATTCGCAACAAGATCAGGAGCGTAGAAAATACGCGCAAGATCACCAAAGCCATGGAGATGGTGGCCGCATCCAAGATGCGCAAGGCGCAGGACCGGATGCGGGCCGCTCGCCCCTATGGCGAAAAAATCCGGCGCGTGGCGGCCAATCTCTCCCATGCGTTGACAGAATACCGCCATCCTTTTCTGTCGCGGCGTGAGGTCAGGAGTGTTGGCCTCATCGTGATTACTTCCGACAAGGGCTTGTGTGGTGGCCTCAACAGCAATGTGCTGCGCCAGGTGCTGTTCCGGATGAAGGAATGGGACGCGGATGGGATCCGGCTTTCCGTTTCCTGCATCGGCAACAAGGGACTGGGGTTCATGCAGCGTGCGGGCGCGAACATCGTTTCGCAGGTGATCGCCTTGGGTGATATGCCACGCCTGGAAAAGTTGATCGGTCCGATCAAGGTTCTGCTGGACGCATTTCGCAATGGCGAACTGGATGCCGTGCACATCGCCTATACCCGTTTCATCAATACGATGAAGCAGGAACCGGTGATCGAGCAACTGCTTCCCCTGTCCGGCGAGGAGGTCGGCGCAAACAAGTCCAAGTGGGATTACGTCTATGAACCGGACGCCAAGTCCGTGATCGACAATCTGCTGGTGCGCTATGTGGAGGCGCTGATCTACCAAGCTGTGGCGGAAAACATGGCTTCCGAGCAATCGGCGCGTATGGTGGCCATGAAATCGGCTTCCGACAACGCCAGGAACGTGATCGGCGAACTGAAGCTGGTCTACAACAAGGCGCGTCAGGCGGCGATCACCAAGGAATTGTCCGAAATCGTCGGCGGCGCGGCGGCGGTTTGAGTTTTTTTGATGAAATTGGGGATTTAACATGAGTCAAGGTTCTATCGTTCAATGTATCGGCGCGGTGGTGGACATCCAGTTCCCGCGTGACCAGATGCCCAAGGTGTATAACGCGCTGCGGCTGGATGCCGCCAGTGAGCACGAAAACGCCGAGAAAGGGCTGACCTTCGAGGTTCAGCAGCAACTGGGTGATGGCATCGTGCGGACCATCGCGCTTGGTTCCTCCGATGGCCTGAGACGCGGCATGAAGGTCAACAACACCGGTGATTCCATTTCGGTCCCGGTCGGTCACGGTACTCTGGGCCGCATCATGGATGTGCTTGGCCGTCCCATCGACGAAGCCGGTCCGATCGTGTCTGATGAAAGACGTCCGATCCACGCCGCCGCGCCCAAATTCGACGAGCTTTCCCCGTCCGTGGAGTTGCTTGAAACCGGCATCAAGGTGATCGATCTCATCTGTCCCTTTGCCAAAGGCGGCAAGGTCGGCCTTTTCGGCGGCGCGGGCGTGGGCAAGACCGTGAACATGATGGAGCTCATCAACAATATCGCCAAACAGCATAGCGGTCTGTCGGTATTCGCGGGCGTGGGTGAGCGCACCCGCGAAGGAAACGACTTCTATCATGAAATGAAGGATTCCAACGTGCTGGACAAGGTGTCCATGGTGTTCGGGCAGATGAACGAACCGCCGGGCAACCGTTTGCGCGTGGCCCTGACGGGCCTCACCATGGCCGAGCGCTTCCGTGACGAAGGCCGCGATATTCTCTTTTTCGTCGACAATATCTACCGCTACACCCTGGCTGGTACCGAAGTCTCCGCCCTCTTGGGCCGGATGCCCTCCGCCGTGGGGTATCAGCCGACGCTGGCCGAGGAGATGGGACGCCTGCAGGAGCGGATCACCTCGACCAAGGTGGGGTCGATCACCTCCATCCAGGCCGTCTACGTGCCTGCGGACGACCTGACCGACCCTTCGCCCGCCACCACCTTCCTGCATCTGGATTCCACCGTGGTGCTCTCGCGCGACATCGCCTCACTGGGGATTTACCCGGCGGTGGATCCGCTTGATTCCACTTCCCGCCAGCTCGATCCGCAAATCGTTGGCGAAGAGCACTACGCCGTGGCGCGCGCTGTACAGACAACGCTGCAACGCTACAAGGAGTTGCGGGACATCATTGCCATCCTGGGCATGGACGAGCTCTCTCCCGAGGACAAGCTCACTGTGGCCCGCGCCCGGAAGATCCAGCGTTTCCTGTCGCAGCCTTTCCATGTGGCGGAAGTGTTTACCGGCTCGCCCGGCAAATACGTGCCCCTGAAGGAAACCATCGCGGGCTTCAAGGGCATCGTCAACGGAGATTATGACAATCTGCCCGAACAGGCGTTCTATATGGTTGGTTCCATTGAGGAAGCGGTCGAAAAAGCCGGGACCTTGCAATGAATGCTGGGATTTGAGAGAGGAAGCCCGTCATGGCAATGACCATTCACGTGGACGTGGTAAGTGCCGAAGAAGCGATTTTCTCCGGTCTTGTCGAGTTCGCGGTATTCCCGGGCGAAGTGGGCGAGTTGGGTATTCTGCCCAACCATACGCCGCTGTTGACCCGCATCAAGCCCGGCACGATCCGCCTGAAATCTGGCGGCAAGTTTGAAACGCTCTATGTTTCCGGTGGGATGCTGGAAGTCCAGCCCCACATGATTACGGTACTTGCCGATACCGCGCTCCGCGCGGCGGAACTGGATGAGGCCAAGGTGCTGGAGGCCAAAAAACGCGCCGAAGAAACACTTTCCAGGCGCTCGGGCGACGAAATGAACTTCGTTGCCGCTGAAGCTGAACTGGCTCAGTTGAACGCGCAGTTGCAAGCGATCAAAAAGCTGAAAAACCAGGTGCATTGATCGTTTCCAGCCATATCAGAACAGGCGGCTTGTGTGCCGCCTGTTTTTTTGACAATGGGCTATTGTGGCGACAGCCATGCGCCGGCATCCGAAATCTTGTCCATCGACCACGGTCGACCTGGTTTTCCGCTGTCCTTTCCCGCAATCCCAACCGTTCGACGGAATTACCGGGAAAATGCGTTCGTAATAGTCACGGATCGATGCTGTAGCCTAGGCCACGATGGGTGATGATGGGGTCACGTCCCGGCAGATGGGGGCGGAGCTTGGCGCGCAGGGTTTTGATATGGGTGTCTACCGTGCGTTCCTCGGTTTCCTCCGCATTCCGCCAGACATTGTCCATGAGCGCGGCGCGGCTCCAGACGCGGCCTGGGTGTTCGAGCAGGCAGGCGAGAAGCAGATATTCGTAGCGGGTAAGATTCAGCCACCGGTCCTTGCAGGCGATGCGCAAACCTTCCTTGTCAACCCGAAAGACGGATGCCGGCTTGGTGGCGGCGGGGGAGCTTTCACGCGCGCCTGTCCGGCGCAGGATGGCGCGGACACGCGAGACCAGTTCACGCGGGCTGAAGGGCTTCGCCACGTAATCATCCGCGCCGAGCTCCAGCCCGACGATGCGATCGACCTCCTCGGTACGCGCGGTGAGAAAGATCACCGGCACATCCGACTGCCGCCGCAGGGCGCGGCAGATGTCGAAGCCGCTCATGTCCGGCATACCCACATCCAGGATCACCAGGGCATAACGGCGGTCCGCCAGACGGGCAAGCGCCTCGCTTCCCAGCGCGCAGATTTCCGTCCCGAACCCCTCCGAGGACAGGGCGTATGCCAGGACATCCGCAATGGCGGGCTCGTCGTCTACGATCAGGATATCCATGTGTCACTCACTGGACTCTGCCTTGCCTTCCCTTGCCGTTCGCCGTTTTCCGTTTCCTGATTTCCCTGGCCAGTTGATACACCGACATGGCGTAGAAACTGGAACGATTGTAGCGGGTAATGACGTAAAAATTCTCATGCCCGAGCCAGTATTCGGTTTTCTCGCCCGGCGTGACCAGATCGACGAAAGTGACCTTGCTTTCCGGATCGGCATCAGCGTGGACACCTGCCGTCAGGAGCGAATTCACCGACAATGTTGGGCGGATTCCAGCCGCCAGCCAGGCTGGATCGGGATCACGATCCAGATCGGCGGGAACGGCGACGGGCGCGTTGGGTTGCCAGCCGTGTCGGGACAGGAAGTGTGCAACGCTGCCGATGGCGTCGGTGGCGCTTTCCTGCAAATCAACGCGACCGTCGCTGTCGAAATCCACTGCGTAGCGGCGCTGGCTGCCCGGCATGAACTGGGGAATGCCCAGGGCTCCCGCGTAGGAGCTGCGGTAATTTTCCGGCGGCAGGCGGTTTTCGCGCGCCAGCAGCAGGAATTGTTCAAGTTCCTGCCGGAAGAAATACGCGCGCGGCGGATAATAAAAGGCGAGGGTCGCCAGTGCTTCCAGGGTGTTGAAACTGCCTGTGTCGCGTCCGTATATGGTTTCCACGCCGATGATGGCGACAATGATCTCCTCCGGTACGCCATAACGTTGGTGCGCGCGTTGGAGCGCCGCGGCGTTCTTTTGCCAGAATTCCACGCCGCGCTGAATGCGGATGGGATCCAGAAAACGGGCGCGATAGCGCCGCCAGGAGCGCTGCGACGGCGAAGCGGGCGGCGCGACCAGTTTCAGGACCGTGGCGTTGGGTTCGCGTCCGCGAAAAAGCCGGGTCAGACCCCCGGCGTCCATCTGGTGCAGGTCGACCATGTTGGCGATGAAAGCCTGGACATCCGGGTTGGAGGACATGTCGAGGGCGCTGGCGTAAACGCCGTGCGCCAGGATGGCGAAGCCGCACAGCAGTCTGGAAATTTTGGGCGGGAAAGCATTGGGGAAAAGAAGCATGTCCGGAATCACAAAGGCAAGACTGTTTGGGAAATTCAAACGGATTTCAAGGCTGCGCGCAAGACCGCGTTCGCGGGTGGATTCCCGTTGCCGTAACGGGCGGCGCAGACAAGCGTCGCCAGACGCCGCACGGCGGGCGCGACATGCGGCGCCTCGGTTTCCAGACGACGGGACAGCGCGTGCGGGGATTCCCAGGGCGGGCAGACGATGCCGTATTTTTCAAGACGGCGGCAGGCTTGTCGCCAGATGCGGCGCGCCGGGTCGGTTTCACGGCCAGGACGGAAAACCCAGGCGACAAGGAGCAGGAGGCAAAGCGTCATGCTCATAATCAGAACGGCGCTCAGGCTGCGCCAAGTCGGTTTCCGCAGGCCGAGGGCGGAAAGGAAATCGTACTGCTGCGCGGGATTGTAGCCGAGTACCCATTGATTCCAGTGATTGCCGATGGCTTCCCAGCGGTTGCGCAGCGCGATGAGCCAGTCATCGGACTGAGTGGCGGCGGCCAGGTTGCGAACGCTCTCGTCTGTCATCTCCGGCGGCACGGCGGCGGTGGGATCCACGCGCAGCCAGCCTTCGTTTTCCACCCAGATTTCCGCCCAGGCGTGCGCGTCGGACTGTCGCACCACAAAATAGCCGGCGTTGAATTCACCGCCGTGATAACCGGCCACGATGCGCGCGGGAACGCCGGCGGCGCGCATCAGCCAGACAAAGGCAGAGGCGTAGTGTTCGCAGAAGCCGCCCCGGGTCTCGAACAGGAAATCATCGACGGCGTGCTGGCCCAGGACCTGCGGCTCCAGGGTGTACCGAAAGCCGCCCTGGCGAAACCAGGCCACGGCACGGTTGGCCAGTTGCCGGGGATCCCTGGTTTCCCCGAGCCAGCCTTTCGCCAGGGCGCTGGCGCGGGGATTGAGACCGCGCGGCAATTGCAGGTTGGTCCTGCGCATCGTGGTGCTTGCCTGGGCATCCAGGCGATAGTCCGGATAGGAAGCGAAAGTAAAGCGCTTGCGACTGGTAATCGGCTGGAAGCTGGTGAGCACGCCCGCGTTGTTTATGCGCATGCGCATACCGTCCTCGACCTCCGGCGGGCGCGGTGTCATTTCCATCGCCAGTATCCAGTTCTGGTTGTGTGGCTCCAGGGTCAGCGTATAGATAATCGGATTGCCGCGTCGTTCCAGTTCGGGCGGGATGTTGACGGAATAACCGCCACGCCATGCCATGCCGTCGTAAAACCCCATGACCGGTCCGCGCCAGTAAAGCTGCCTCGGTAACGGCACCTGATTGTGGAATTGGACCCGGAAGGCAATTTCATCGTTCATGGCCAGTTCGGCAATGCTGCCTGGATTGATGCTGTCGGTAAGTCCGGTGCGCGCGATCAGTTTTTCCTGCGGCAGTCCCCAGAGCGGACCGTTTATCCGCGGGAAGAAAAGGTAGAGCAGCACCATGAAGGGCATGGCCTGAACAAGCAGGCGACTGGCGTGGACGAGAAGGGCGACGCCGGGACGTTCGGGATCTTCATAGAGCCGGACCAGCGCGGCGATCACCACCAGCAGGCCCAGCACCAGCCAGGCTGCGGTGACAATGCTCTGGGAATAGAAGAAATGCGTGAGCAGCAAAAAGTGGGCGAGTGTGACCACGATTACCGCGTCGCGGCGGCTTTTCAGTTCCAGAAGCTTCAAGGCAAGCATCAGGATCAGGAGCGCGATGCCAGCCTCGTAGTCGATGAGCGGACGGTAATGCAACAGGATTCCCACCAGCCCGCCGCTCACGAGCAGGATTTTGAGCCAGGGCTGTGTAACCTTGTAACCACGCCGCCATTGCCAGAGGACGGCGGCAAGCACGCCTGCGGCCGCCGTCACCAGCCAGACGGGCTGATGGAGGGCATGCGGCGCGGCAGTGACGAAAACGACCGCCAGAAGCCAGGGAAGGCTCGCGTGCCGCAGGACTTGCGCGTATGGCGTGGAGGCTGTCATGCCATCTCCCGGAAAAGCGCCAGCGCCTGCAGGCAGACATGACGGTGCGATGTGCCGCGGTCAAGCGGGATTTCCAGGCCGGGGAGGCGTAGGCCGTATTCCAGTCCTTCCTCTTCCGCCATGAGCACCCAGCCGGTCAATGTGGAAACGCGCAATTCGGCATAGCCTTCGGTCATGCGCCAGTCCAGCCACAACTGCCGGGTTGCGCCGCCACTGAAGCATTTCACCAGCAAGGGCCGGGCGTTGTTGGTCTCGCGCGCGGCAATTCTCCAGGCGACATGGCGCAGCGAGTCGGCGGGCTGGCGCTCCCGCAGACCGGCGAAGTCGTCGTGGCCGTCCCGTCCGGAAGCGACGCCTTCGCCGCCATCTGATTCCACCGCGTCGGGCAAGGGAGTAAAGCGTGGATGCGGATAGACGAGGCAACGGGCGTCCGGCCAGACATAGGCCCAGGTAAGTAGAATGCCAAGGGGATAGCGGCTGGAGACCTTGAGAATGGGAAGCGCCAGCCATCCCCGGTGTTTGGTGACAACCGCGATGCGCAGGATGGTGTCCGCTTCCGGCGCGAGGTGCATGACCTGCGGTTCGGGATGGCTGCCGCCCGACCATTCCAGCCCGGGCCGTGGTCGCGCGCGCGTGTTCCTGACACGCAGACAAAAGTGCGCGGTCTCTCCGGCATGGAGCGGCATGTTTTCCAGAGCGTCGATTTCAAGGCCGAGCAGGTTGCGGCAAGTGTGCAGCATGCCAACCAAACCCAGGCTGAACAACAGGAAGACCAGCGCGTGCCCAAGCGCCAGGTTGTAGTTGATCGACACCAGGAACATGGCGAAGATGGTCAGGGTATAAAAGAGCCCGGCATAGGTGGGAAAGATGTAAACGCGCCGCGGGTGCAGGCGAATCGTCCCCGCGCACGGATGCGGGACACGAATCCGGCGCAGCCAGCGCTGCCGCATGGAGGTCAGTATGGAACTCACGGCGACTCCGGCGGATGTTGTTCCCGCGTCTTGCGGTGCGAGGGGAAACCTCCGCTGGCGGATTCGGGAAAAGTCATTGTCGTCTCCCGGGTACAAGCAAGCGTCCGGCGCGCGTGCGATACCCGGTTTGCGACTGTTCGCCCAGGCCGATTGCTCCCAATCCGGCGTGGGCATGGCAGATGGCGCAGGCCAGGGCGTCGGCGGCGTCGGCGGCAGGCGCGCCGGAGAGGGAGAGAAGGCATGTCACCATATGCTGCACCTGTTCCTTGGCCGCCTTGCCGTGTCCAACCACCGCCTGCTTGATCTGCAAGGCCGTGTATTCCGCGACCGGCAGGCCGGCCGCCGTCAGCGCCGCAATCGCCGCACCGCGTGCCTGTCCCAGCAGCAGCGTCGATTGCGGATTGACGTTGACAAACACCTTTTCCACTGCCGCCGTTTCGGGCGCGTAGGTGGCGATGATGTCGCGCATCCCCGTAAACAGGGTGGCAATGCGCTCCGGCAGATTGTGGCGCGCGTCGGAACGAATGCAACCGCTGGCGACATAGTCCAGGCGAGGGCCATGTTTCTCGATCACACCGAATCCTGTTACGCGCAGGCCGGGGTCGATGCCGATGAGACGCATTGCGGAACCCGGAAACCGGATTGAATCGGAAGCGATTTGCGGAATTTCCCCGAGAAATGTCTTCCCATGCTTTCCAGGCGCTTGCGGTCTCCTCCGCGCGGAAGGGGCAAGGGAAACGAAAGCAGGTTGACACGGGAGAATTCCCGGGCGAAAACGAATGCCCACGCGCATTGCGTCCCTTGGCGTTGGCGACGCGGCGCGGCGCATGCAGGGCAACGGGACATATTCGTCCTTTCGGCCCCGGTCACATGACCGCCGTGGTGTAGATTTCCTGCACGTCATCCAGGTTTTCCAGGGCGTCCAGGAGTTTTTGCATCTTGACGGCATCATCGCCGGAAAGCTCGGCTTCCGCCTCCGGTTTCATGGTGACCTCGCCGAATTCGGGTTTGAAGCCGGCGGTCTCCAGGGCATCCCGAACCGCGATGAAATTGCCGGGCGCGGTCAGCACCTCAATGGAGCCGTCCTCGTTCGTCACCACATCCTCCGCGCCGGCCTCGATGGCGGCATCCATGAGCGCCGCCTCGTCGGCGCCGGGCGCGAAAACCATCTGGCCGCAGTGCTTGAACTGGAAGGCCACGCAACCATCGGCGCCCATGTTGCCGCCGTGTTTGCTGAACGCGTGGCGCACATCGGCCACGGTCCGGGTTTTGTTGTCCGTAAGGCAATCCACCATCACCGCCGCGCCGCCGACACCGTATCCTTCGTAGCGTATCTCCACATATTCGACGCCTTCGAGATCTCCCGTTCCCTTCTTGATGGCATTTTCGATCCTGTCCTTGGGCATGTTCTGGGCCTTGGCCTTGTCTACCGCCAGCCGCAGGCGCGGATTGAAAGCGGTGTCGCCGCCGCCCATCCGGGCAGCGACTGTGATTTCCTTGGCGACCTTGGAAAAGGCCGCGCCACGCCTTTCATCCTGACGCCCCTTGCGGTGCTGAATATTGGCCCATTTGGAATGTCCAGCCATGAACGCCTACCTCGAATCTGAAGAAAACGGCATTTTACCCGATCGCTTCCCTGTTCTGCGGACAGCAATTTCCTTGCCGTTCCCTGCCGTAAATGCCGGCCTGCGTCACGCGGCGCTCGGCGTTGGGCAAGTCAGGAAAGATTTTTTCGTCCGGGAGGTAAAAAGACAGCCGCTCGCGGAACCCGCGTTAGAATCGCAATCTTCTTTTGCGAGCGTGTTGCAGGAGCGCCATGCATCCCGATTACCTACAGAAAATCCTGAATGCCCAGGTCTATGATTTGGCCGAGGAAACACAACTGGATTTTGCGCCGAATCTTTCCGGGCGTATCGGCAATCGCGTGTATCTGAAACGCGAGGACATGCAGCCGGTGTTTTCCTTCAAGTTGCGCGGAGCGCACAACAAGATCGCGTGTCTTTCCGCCGACCGGCTGAAACGCGGCGTCATCTGCGCGTCCGCCGGCAATCACGCGCAGGGCGTCGCCATGTCGGCGGCGCATCTTGGTTGCCGTGCCGTTGTCGTGATGCCTGTCACCACGCCCGCCATCAAGGTAGAGGCCGTCCGGAAACGCGGCGGCGAAGTGGTCCTGGCGGGTGAATCCTATGATGCCGCCTACGCGCATGCCCTGAAACTGGAAAAAAAGGAAAAACTCACCTTCGTACATCCGTTCGACGATCCGGACGTAATCGCCGGTCAGGGCACCATCGGCATGGAAATCCTGCGCCAGCACAGGAAGCAGGACGGGCCGATCCACGCGATCTTCGCCGCTATCGGCGGCGGCGGCCTGGCTTCCGGCGTGGCGGCCTACGTCAAGGCGGTACGGCCCGATATCAAGGTGATCGGTGTGGAGACCCGCGACGCGGACGCCATGAAACGCTCGCTCGCCGCTGGCAAGCGTGTCAGGCTGGAGCAAGTGGGCCTTTTCGCCGACGGCACCGCCGTGCAACTGGTCGGCGAGGAAACCTTCCGCCTTTGCCGGGAATTGCTGGACGATGTCGTGCTGGTCGACACGGATGCCGCTTGCGCCGCCATCAAGGATGTGTTCGAGGATACGCGCTCGATTCTGGAGCCCGCCGGCGCGCTCGCTATCGCCGGCGCCAAGGAATATGCGCATCGCCACAAACTTCGGGACAAGACGCTTGTCGCCATCGCGTCTGGCGCGAACGCCAATTTTGATCGCCTGCGCTTCGTTGCCGAGCGTGCCGAAATTGGCGAGCAGCGTGAGGCGGTCTTTGCCGTGACGCTGCCTGAAAAACCGGGGGCGTACAGGAAATTCGTTTCCCTGATCGGCAAGCACGGCATCACCGAATTCAATTACCGTTACCATCGCCCTTCCGAAGCGCATGTCTACGTGGGCATACAGGTCGCCAACCGGGCGGAATCCCTGCGCCTGTTGGAAAGCCTGAAAAAGCATGGCTACCCGGCCATCGATCTTTCCGAGGATGAAACCGCGAAATTGCACGTGCGCCACATGGTCGGCGGCCATGTTCCGGACACGGGGATCGACGAGTGTATTTATCGTTTCGAGTTCCCGGAACGTCCCGGCGCGCTCATGCACTTCCTGAACCGCATGAGCACGGGCTGGAACATCAGTCTTTTCCACTATCGCAACCATGGCGCGGATACAGGCCGCGTGCTCGTCGGCATGCAGGTGCCGCCCGAGGATACGAAGAAATTCCGGTGCTTCCTGGAAGAGCTTGGCTATCCCTGCTGGGACGAAACGGAAAACCCGGCCTACAGGCTTTTCCTGGGATGACCGGCATGCGCTGCGCGCTTCTCTCCCGCAATCCCCGTGGATGAATCATGACGGATTCCCTCCCCGACGCCATCGACGTGCCGAGCATTCGCCGCCGGCTTGCCGCCATGTTCTATGAAAGCCTGCTGCTTTTCGCTGTCATCATGTTCGGCTTCATGCTGCCGCACGTGCTGTTCCGTCTCTTTGTCCCGGTCATCGCGCCGCCCCGACTGCTGTTGTTGCATCTCTTGCTGCTGCTCATGCTGTACTGCGTCTGGTTCTGGACGCATGGTGGCCAGACGCCCGCCCTGAAGACCTGGAAAATCCGTGTCGTGGATGTGTCTGGCCGTCCCCTGCGTCCTGCGCAGGCGGTCTTTCGCTATCTGGCCGCCTGGCCCTCGCTGCTCTTGTTTGGTGTTGGCGTCTTCTGGGCGCTCTTCGATTCCGACCGTCAGTTCCTGCACGATCGTCTGGCGGGAAGCCGGGTCGTGCTGGAATGACGGAAGCCGTCGTCATTCCGATTTGAACGCCTTGTGGCAAACACGGCAACGTTCATGCACTGCCTCGTAGGCAGGCCGCGCCTGCGCCTCGTCCCGTGTTTCGGCAGCCTGCCGCAATCGCGTCACGGCCTGTAGAAAGGCATCCCGCTCGCTGGCGAACAACGCGGCTTCCGACCAGACCGCATTCTTCGACCTGGTCGGCGGATAGTTCGTCTCCGGCCCGAAGTACGGCCAGGGCGCGTCTTTTTGCTGCTCCAGTGCGCGTGCGTGCCGTAAAAAGGTTTCCGGATCGTAACGGTTTTCCCGCAATGCCATGCCCATCGGCTCGAAACTTTTCAGGATTTCCCTGAACGCCTGTTGCCGGTGCGCGACAGGTTGCCCCGGACGGGTGTCCGTGGCGGGAGCGCAGGCGGCAAGCGACAGGCAGGAAAGGAAACAGGCGAAAAAGAAGGGGGGCTTCATCGTAAAACCAACTCCGGTTTGAAATCCCGCCCTTCAGGGCGGTGCGAAGGCTGGAATCCCGGCAGAAGGCCGGGGTTTCGACCGCAGCCATTTGGAAGGAAGGGAAAACCCCTTCCAAATGGAGTCAGGCCAACAGCCTTGGAGGGCTGTCGCTCATTTCTTGCTGTGAATTCCATGGAAACTGGCCGATGTGCGTGTTTCAGGATGTTCTACTTTTTCAGGTTCCTGCTGCCGTGCCGGATGATCCACTGCGTCGCCCTGGAGCAAGGCATCGCCTCCCAGTCCCGGATGATGGCTGCCGCCTTGTCCGGCGCTTCCTTGAAAAGATCGTTCAGGTTGTTGCCCACGCTTTTTTGCACGAAGCGCGAGGGATCATCCTTCAGGTTCGCAAGCAAGGCCCGGAATTCCCCGAAGCGCTCCAGCGCGACGGTGAGTTTCCTTGCCCATGGCAGCCGAATGCGCACACCTTCACTGGCAAGACGCCGCACGTGTACATCGACATCCCGGCTCCAGGCCAGCATGACGCGCATCATGGTTTCAGGATTGGCCTTGAGGAGCGGGCGCACGGCGAATTCACCGGTGTGTCGCCGCGTGAGTTCGCGGATGAAGGCGACGGATGCCGCGCAATCCTCCGTGGCGTGATGCTCCACGTAACGGGCGATCGGCCAGAGCCACCAGCCTTCGGTAAACATCCCGGTCTCGGTCGCAAGCGGCGCGCCCAGAATCGCGGCAAACACGCTGAGTTTTTCCGCATACGCGCCGGGCAGGCTCGCATCCAGCGCCCGCGCGATCCGGTCGACGCGTCCGGAGAATTCCAGGTTGTCCAGTTGTCCCATCAGCATCCGCAAGAACACTTCTTCCCGAAAGGCGGGCGCGGCGGCGGAAAGTTTCGCCGCCAGCATCCGGGCATAGGAGTCGTCAAAGCAATCCTTGAATTTTCGCGCCATGGAAGTTAGTGGTCGTGCTGGAAAGCAGCGGTCGATTATATATTGATGCGAACAACCCGGATTGACTCTTGCGGGGTACGCCAGGGTGATTGTTCGAAATCATCAGTCATGTCCCGGAAGGGGTATTCGTCAGGGACTGCCCGGTTTCCAGGCCGGTTTCTCGCGCCGGATGACGGCGACAGGTGTGTGCAAGGTGGAGAGGTTGGGAGGCTGAAGGTTGTGCCGTTCCCTCGCCGCTACAAGGAATTTCCGCTGTGCGGTTTTGTTCTCCCGGGGGCACGCGAAGTGACATTTTTTGGTTCATTGGTGACGAATATTGTCACCTCCTGTGTTGTTGGGGTGAGGGTGGGAGAATGGACAAGGAAGGATAATCAAGGGGTTAAGGGATTTGAGTGTTTCTGGCACATGTCTTGCGTGTAGATTGCCATGATGAAGCGGAACATGACAGCACAGGAGCAAGAAGTGGAAAAGACGGTTGTCGGGTCTTCCTTGTGCGCGCGCGATTGCCAGGCTGAAAGCCTGGCGATCGCGCGCGCACAACGCACAACGCACAACGCACAACGCACAACGCACAACGCACAACGCACAACGTGAAAATTTTCTCCGTTATCCACAGATAACGGAGAAAATTTTTCGGCGTCTGGATAACGCCGAGTTCTTTCTCTCTTCTTCTCCAGCCTTTCCTTCCCCTTCCCCTTCCGGTTTCCCTTTCCTTTCCGGGTTTTCCGGTTTTTTTGCTTTTCCTTGTTTCACCGTCCCGGTTGCGGACGTGTTTCCCCTCGTTCTTGTAATCACACCCCACATCGTCATTGCGAGGGCCGCAGGCCCGTGGCAATCCAGACAGCCTTGCGGTCCGCTCCAGCGTTTCGGATTGCTGAACCACTTCATGGATTGCCGCATCGGTCCTGCGGATAATGAATTCCCCCAAAACAATTATTGCTGCCCGCAGGGCAATCGCCGTTCGCAGGACCGACGGCAAAGTAGCGGGAGCACCCTGCTCCCGTTCGGACACGGGGGAGCAGGATGCTCCCCCCACCTTGCCGTTTCCCCCACGGGAAGGCGCAAATCCGCGAATGACAAATTGCCGGCCGCAGGACCTCGTTTTTCCTTCCGGGTTTCCCGGGTTTCTTTTCCCTCCGGGTTTCCGGTTCCCTTGTTTTTCCCAGTTTTACCACTCCGGTCGCGGGTACATGCCTTGGTACATGTTCGCGGCTTTTTTTGTTCTTCCTTCTTTTTCTTCCCAAAGGAGCACAACCATGAAACATCTTGTACACACCTTCCAGCGTGGCTTCACGCTCATCGAACTGATGATCGTCGTCGCCATCATCGGCATCCTTGCCGCCATCGCGCTGCCCGCCTATCAGAACTATATCGCCCGCGCCTATGTCGCCGAAGGGTTGAGCATCGCGGGAAAGGCCAAGATGATCATTACGGAGACAATCGCCAGCGGCAACGCGGCAAAAATCACTGTTGCGTACCCCGGCACCGGAAAACCACCCAAGGGAGCTTTCCCGGATTTCGAATTCAAGCCCACCGGCGCAATCGCAGCGATCAAGCTCAATCCTCTGGTCAATCCGGGTGGAGGTTCTGACACTTTTGGTCATGACGGTTTGATCTATATCGAGATGGACGGCAAAAAGGTGCCAAAATTCGCGTTCAAGCTGACGCCAGGCTTTGGCCCAATCCAAGCCGATGGAAGACCCAAAGTGGTGTTGTCATTTGATGAAAATGGCAATCCAATTGGCAATTCCAATCTTTCCAACATGGTCTGGGGATGTAGCTTGGCCGTTTCGGCTTCCTTGAAAAAATATGGCAAGTACCTACCTGCCCGTTGTCGTTATGGCGTGACGCCCTGATCCCCGTATCCCGGCAGGGTATCCCGGATCCAGTCTATCGCATGAATCCCGCATGATCGTGACCACAACGGCACGCGGCGACTTCCGGGTATCTGTCGCAGAAAAAGTCGCTGGCTCTGGCGTGGCACCAGCGCGCCGGAATCGCTGCCGCGCCATGCCAGGCGCCCGCCAGCATGCCCGCGATGGCCCCGGTCGTATCGGCGGGCGTCGCCGCGATTCACCACATCGATGAGGCAGGTTTCGAAGTCGTCCGTTCCGAAAAACGCCGGGAACACGGCAATCAGGGTATGGACAACGTAACCGCCTGGATTTTCCTGCCGCCGCACCGCGTTCCAGGAAAATTCCCGGTATCGGGCTTCCAGCGCCAGCGTCCAGGCCCCTCCAGGTTTATGCCGCGGATTCCCCAGGAACGCGTCGTGGCTGGCTGGCGCATTCGGCGTTGCGGGTGGAAGCGGGAAGCGAGCGGACGCCCGGTCTGATCGGGCAAGGCCGCTACGAAGAGGCAGTCCGCGAAATCCGGCGGCGTTGCGCCCGCCAGCGGCGCGGAACGCGCGAAAGGGGGAATCCTTGGTGAGATCGGGACGAGAGGCGAGACAGGGCGAAACAAGACAAGACGGGGCCGGTCAGCCAAACCGACCGGCCCCGTCCCGTTGATGGAGACGACTGGAAAGAAGGGAATTACATCATCCCGTCCATGCCCCCCATGCCGCCCATGCCGCCGCCGGGTATGGCAGGCGCGGGCTTGTTTTCCACAAGCTCGGCCACCATCGCGTCGGTGGTAAGGACAAGGCCGGCCACGGAAGCGGCGTTCTGCAGGGCAGAGCGCGTCACCTTGGTGGGATCAAGCACGCCAGTGGCGACGAGATCGCCGTATTCGCCGGTAGCGGCGTTGTAGCCGAAGTTGCCCTGGCCCTTCACCACTTCGTTGACCACCACGGAAGGCTCTTCGCCCGCGTTGGTGACGATTTCGCGCAGGGGTTGCTCGATGGCGCGCAGCACGATCTTGATGCCGGCATCCTGATCGTGGTTGTCGCCCTTCAGTTTGCCTTCCACGTTGGCGCGCGCGCGCAGGAAAGCGACGCCGCCCCCGGGGACGATGCCCTCTTCCACTGCGGCCCGGGTGGCGTGCAGGGCATCTTCCACGCGGGCTTTCTTCTCCTTCATTTCAACTTCGGTCGCCGCGCCCACCTTGATGACGGCCACGCCTCCGGCGAGCTTCGCCACGCGTTCCTGGAGTTTTTCACGGTCGTAGTCGGAAGTGGCTTCCTCGATCTGCACGCGGATTTGTTTTACGCGACCTTCGATCGCGGAGGCTTCGCCCGCGCCGTCGATGATGGTGGTGTTTTCCTTCGCCACCTCGATGCGCTTGGCCTTGCCCAGATCCTGCAGGGTGGCCTTTTCCAGCGTGAGGCCGGTTTCCTCGGAAATCACCGTGCCACCCGTGAGGATGGCGATGTCCTCGAGCATGGCCTTCCTGCGGTCGCCGAAGCCAGGCGCCTTCACCGCCACGGTCCTGAGAATGCCGCGGATGTTGTTCACCACCAGGGTGGCGAGCGCTTCACCGTCGACGTCCTCGGCAATGATGAGGAGCGGCTTGGAGGCATTGGCGACCTGTTCCAGAATCGGCAGAAGATCACGGATGTTGGAAATCTTCTTGTCGTACAGGAGGACATAGGGGCTTTCCAGGATGGCCTGCTGCTTGTCGGCGTTGTTGATGAAGTAGGGCGAGAGATAGCCACGGTCAAACTGCATGCCTTCCACAACATCCAGCTCGTTCTCCAGCGATTTTCCGTCTTCCACGGTAATTACGCCTTCCTTGCCGACCTTTTCCATGGCCTTGGCGATGATGTCTCCAATGGAAGCGTCGGAATTGGCGGAAATGGAACCGACCTGGGCGATTTCCTTGTTGGTGGTGCAGGGTTTGGAAATCTTCTTCAGTTCCTCGATGATGGCGATCACGGCCTTGTCGATGCCGCGTTTCAGATCCATCGGGTTCAGCCCGGCGGCGACGTGGCGCAGCCCTTCCCGCACGATGGACTGGGCCAGCACGGTGGCGGTGGTGGTGCCGTCGCCGGCGATGTCGGAAGTCTTGGAGGCCACTTCCTTCACGAGCTGCGCGCCCATGTTGGCGAACTTGTCCTTCAGTTCGATTTCCTTGGCGACGGAAACGCCGTCCTTGGTCACGGTCGGCGCGCCAAAGGAACGTTCGAGAACCACGTTGCGGCCCTTGGGACCGAGCGTCACCTTGACGGCGTCGGCCAGGATGTTGACGCCTTCCACCAGACGGGCGCGGGCGGAATCGCCGAATTTGACTTCTTTTGCTGTCATTTGAAGCTCCTGTGTCAGAAATTCTGAAAATGGGAATCGCGGGGGTGGGCGGTCAGGCCGTCAGCACACCCAGGATGTCTTCTTCGCGGATGACCAGGATCTCCTCGCCATCAACCTTGACGGTTTGTCCGGCATACTTGCCGAACAGAATCTTGTCGCCGACCTTCACGTCGGGGGCGATCACCTTGCCGGAATCGTCACGCTTGCCAGGTCCAACCGCCAGCACTTCGCCCTGATCGGGTTTCTCGCCGGCGGAATCAGGAATCACGATACCGGAAGCGGTGGTGCGCTCGGCTTCGACGCGCTTCACAATGATGCGGTCGTGCAAGGGACGGATTTTGTTGAAGCTCATGGATGAAACTCCTTCTGTTTCTGTCAGACAATGAGATGAAAGGCGGGTGCGGGCCAACAGTGTGCTAGCACTCGTCACCAACGAGTGCTAATAATAGGGATGGCACTTCGAAATTTCAAGAGCGGGGGAAAAAGAAAAAAACCGAATCTTGCGCGTGGCAATGGTCCGCGGACAGTGATCCGCGAACAAGCCCGGCCGCGCCGGACCCGATCATGCCGGTGGCGTTTCTCGCCTGTCTTCCGGGTTGTATTCCGGGACCAGTTTTCGCAAATCCGCCTTGATTTCGGCGTTTGTCGCCGGCAGGTTGTCGAGCCAGGCGTCCAGTTCCGCTCGCCAGGCGGGGGCTGGAACGGCATTCGTCCTGGAAATGCGCAATTTGGCATGTGGCGTCGGCAAGGAAGTTTCGTCGTCCGCCAGGAGTTCCTCATAGAGTTTCTCGCCGGGGCGCAAGCCTGTGATCCGGATCGGTATCTCCGCTTCGGTGTGGCCGGAAAGCAGGATCATGTCGCGGGCGAGATCCAGGATACGGACTGGCTTGCCCATGTCCAGCACGAAGATTTCGTTGCCCTGTCCCATGAGCGCGGCCTGCAGCACCAGTTGCACGGCCTCCGGAATCAGCATGAAGTAGCGGATGACGTCCGGATGCGTAACGGTGACGGGGCCGCCCTTCTCGATCTGTGCCTGGAATGTGGGAATCACCGAACCGTTGGAACCCAGGACGTTGCCGAAACGCACGGAGATAAAACGGGTTGTGGATCCCGCGTCCGACAGCGTCGTCAGCAGCATTTCCGAAAGTCGCTTGGTCGCGCCCATGACATTGACCGGATTGACGGCCTTGTCCGTGGAAATGAACACCATCTTGCGCGCGTTGTGCCGCTGTGCGGCCAGCGCCACGGCGCGTGTGCCAAGCACGTTGTTCTGCACGGCCACGCGGGCATTGTCGGTTTCCATGAGCGGCACGTGCTTGTAGGCCGCCGCATGAAACACGAAAGCGGGCCGGAATTCACCGAACACCTGGTCCAGGCGCTCCGCATCCTTCACGTCGCCGATGAGACAGCGGATCGGCGTTTCGGGGAACCTTTGCCGGAATTCCTGTTCGATCTGGAAAAGCGCGAATTCGGCATGTTCATAGAGCACCAGGCAGCGCGGCCGGAAGCCGGCGATTTGCCGGGCAAGTTCGCCGCCGATCGAACCGCCCGCTCCGGTAATGAGCACGACCGCGTCCGTCAGCATCTCCAGAATACCGGCCTTGTCCAGTTGCACGGCGTCACGCTTGAGCAAATCCTCCAGGTCGATCCGGCGCAAGCGGGAAATCGTTACCCGCCGGGAAAGCAGATCCTCGGCGGCGGGAACGGTCATTACCTTGAGACCGGCCTGGATGGCGAGCTCCATCGTGTCTTGCCGCCCCCGTTGCGGTACGCCAGGCATGGCGATGATGACGTGCCGAATCTCCAGTTTCCGGGCCCAGTGCGCCATTTCCCGGACCGGCCCGCGCACCCGGATGCCGTGGATTTCCTGCCCATGCTTGCTGGCGTCGTCGTCCAGAAAGGCCGCGACCCGCCACTCGTTCGATCCCCGCAATTCATGCGCCAGACGCGCTCCGGCATGGCCCGCGCCCACCACCAGCACCCATTCGCCAGCCAGACCCAAATGACCATATTGCCGCCAGTCCTTGGCAAGACGATAGACAAAGCGGCTTCCGCCCATGACCAGAATCAGCAACAGGGGATGCAGCACCAGCACCGAGCGGGGGACTTGGCGCAAGTGCGGGGGGTGCAGCATGTAAACGGCAAAGGTCGTAACCAGCGCCCCCAGCGCCACGGCACCGATGATGCGCAGCAAATCCTGGAGGCTGGCATAGCGCCAGATGCCGCGATAAAGGCCGAGCGTCCAGTAAATCGTCATGTGCGCGACGGCCACGAAAGGCAGCATCCCGAAGCATCCGCGCGCGTAATCGGCTGGCAACGCCAGGTTGAAACGCAACAGGTAGGCGAAATACCAGCACAGGATCAGGGCACAGAAATCGTGCGTGGCGGCAATCAAGCGCAGCAGGCGGGGGGAAGGCGTCATGAAAACATGCGGTGAGCGCGAAGCGCGAGCATTATACGCCGGTCCTGTATCTTCCCTTTCGTGAGTGATGGACGCTCCCGGTTTCACGATCGCCGTCGCCGCCAGTATCCGCCGCGGGTAGCAGCACCCACATGCGTCCGGTCTGTTTCATGCGTCCAGCCTGTTCGCCCGCCGCCTTGCCGAATCCCCAGAAAAAGTCGGCGCGCACGCCACCCCGGATCGCGCCGCCGGTGTCCTGCGCCAGCGTCAGCCGGTTCAGGGGTTCACGGCTGTTGGGGCGTGTCGTGGCAAGCCAGACCGGGGCACCCAGCGGAATGTGACGCGGATCGACGGCGATGCTGCGTCCGGGGGTAAGCGGCACACCCAACGCGCCGATGGGTCCGTCGCCCGGATCGCCGGAAAGTTCGCGGAAAAACACGTAACTCGGATTGGCGCGCAGCAGATCGCGTAGCGCTTCCGGATGCGCCTGTCCCCATGCCTGTATACCCTGCATCGAGGCTTCTTCCAGTTTCAGTTCGCCCCGTTCCACCAAAAGCCGCCCGATGGACTGGTAGGGATGGCCGTTCTGGTCGGCGTAGCCGATGCGTACCTGACTGCCGTCGGGCAATTCCACCCGCCCGGATCCCTGGATTTGCAGGAAGAAGAATTCCACCGGATCGGCAACCCAGAGGATGGGCTGTTCCGGCCACATGCCCCGCTCCAGGCGAGCGTCGATTTCCGCGCGGCTCCAGTAGGGCGTCACCCTGTTGCCATCCAGCCGTCCGCGCAGGCGACGGTGCTTCAGATCGGGATGGAGCGTGCCCAGGTCAATGGTCAGCAGGTCCGGCGGCACGCCCAGGACCGGCGTGATGTTCCGGGCGTCGCGTTGTCGGTTTCCCCGGATCAGCGGCTCGTAGTAGCCGGTGATCGTACCCTCGCGCCGCCCGTCGCCTTCGACCACCGCGTAGGGTCTGAGTTCGCGCTCGAAAAAGGCGCGCACCGCGCGCGCGTTCCGGTTGTCGACGCGCGTTGCCGCCGCGCAAACCGGCGACCAGGCGCGCGCTGTTTCCTCCCTGGTCCGCATTGCCTTGCAGGACATGAGAAAAGCGTTCCACGCCTCCGTCAGCCGGTCTTCCCGCCAGCCCGGCAAATCCGTCCAGTCTCCGGGTTCCAGATACGGTTGCGTTTCCGCGGGCGGGTTGACAGGCGGGGTGACGGGCGAAACCGCACAGGGTGGACAGGCTGGAGCAGGAGCGGCATCCGGCGCGCGCGGCGTCGTGAAGACGCAGCCTTGCAACGCGAACAGGCCGCCAAGGAACGCCAGACGGAAACCCGGACCGGAAAGAACTGTCCGGCGCGAAAAAATGGGTGAAAACCGGGGGAAACACATGGAAAAAACTTGGCTTTGCGGCATGACTTTGGCTACATTCCGATTTTGTCCGCAAGTATAACCGCCGCCATGTCCGATTCGCCCCTGTTCCCCCCGCAATTCCTTGACCGTCTGCAAGGCTTCCTGTCCCGCGCCGAGGCGGTGCTCGCCCGTTACGAGGCGCAATTGCCACCGCTTGTTTCCGATCCGGACTGGGAAAAGGTCGTCGCCTGCCGCTGGCGGCATTCTCCCGGTTCCGGTCACGGCGCGTTGATCCCCGTCTGGCACACGCATCCCATCCGCCTGGCGGATCTTTCCGGCATCGACGACCAGAAGGCGCGCATCCTCGCCAACACCAGCCAGTTTGTCGCGGGACGTCCCGCCAACAACGCGCTTCTCACCGGCGCGCGCGGTTCCGGCAAGTCCTCGCTGGTGAAAGCGCTACTGAACGAATTCGCCGGGCAGGGCCTGCGCCTGATCGAGATCGACAAGGAAGACCTCATTGGCTTGCCGGATGTGGTGGAACGGGTCCGCGACCGTCCTGAAAAATTCCTGGTTTTTTGCGACGATCTTTCCTTCGAGGCAGGCGAAAGCGCCTACAAGGCACTGAAATCGGTTCTGGATGGTTCGATTGCCGCGCCACCGGACAACGTGCTGATCTACGCCACATCCAACCGTCGTCACCTGATGCCCGAATTTTTCTCGGAAAATCTCGATTCCTCGCGCGTCGACGGCGAGATTCACCCCGGCGAGGCCACCGAGGAGAAGATCTCTCTCTCGGAACGTTTCGGTCTCTGGATTTCGTTTTATCCCTTCGACCAGGACGATTATCTCGCCATCGTCGCGCATTGGCTCACCACTTTCGGCTTTTCCAGGAAAGAGATTGCCGCCGCCGAACGAGACGCCCTCAACTGGGCCTTGAGCCGGGGTTCCCGCAGCGGCCGCGTCGCCTGGCAATTCGCCCGGGATCATGCAGGCGGCAAGCCAGGATTCCCTGGTGTCGCATCCCGTCAAAAAAGGAAAACCTGACCTCTTGCAAAATCTTGATGACACGCCCTGACGGAAATCATCGACGCGCGGGCCGAATTTTCTGGCGAAGTGACATTTTTTGGTTCATTGGTGACGAATATTGTCACTTCCTGTGTTGTTGGGGTGGGGGTGGGAGAATGGATAAGGAAGGGTAATCAAGGGGTTAAGGGATTTGAGTGTTTCTGGCACATGTATTGCATGTAGATTGCCATGATGAAGCGGAACATGACAGGACAGGAACGAAAAGTGGAAAAGACGGTTGTCGGGTCTTCCTTGTGCGCGCGCGAGAGGCCAACAGAAAGACAGGCGAACGCGCCCGCGCCTTCGAGACAGATTCCTTGGACGCGCTTGCCACGAACCCTCCATTTCGGGGAATTGCCGCTGTACGGTTTTGTTCTTTTGAAGAGAGGCGAAGTGACATTTTTTGGTTC
>JAISME010000138.1 GCA_031276915.1 Zoogloeaceae bacterium | reverse complement strand
CGCACAACGCACAACGCACAACGCACAACGCACAACGTGAAAATCTTCTCCGTTATCTGTGGATAACGGAGAAGATTTTTCGGCGTCTGGATAACGCCGAGTTCTTTCTCTCTTCTTCTCCAGCCTTTCCTTCCCCTTCCGGTTTCCCTTTCCTTTCCGGATTTTCCGGTTTCTTTGCTTTTCCTCGTTTCACCGTCCCGGTTGCGGGTGCGTTTCCCCTCGTTCTTGCAATCACACCCCACACCGCACACCGCCCACCCCACAACGCACAACGCACAACGCACAACGCACACCGCACAACGCACAACGCACAACGCACAACGCACAACGCACAACGCACAACGCACAACGCACAACGCACAACGCACAACATGAAAATCATCTCCGTTATCCACAGATAACGGAGAAGATTTTTCGGCGTCAGGATAACGCCGGTTTCTTTCTCTCTCCTCCTCCTGCCTTTCCTTCCCTTTCCGGGTTTTCCGGTTTCTTTGCTTTTCCTCGTTTCACCATCCCGGTCGCGGGCGTGTTTCCCCTCGTTCTTGCAATCACGCACCAATTCGTCATTGCGAGGGCCGCAGGCCCGTGGCAATCCAGACGGCCTTGCAGTCCGCTCCAGTGTTTCGGAAAACTGAACCGCCGTGTGGATTGCCGCGTCGCTTCGCTCCTCGCAATGACGAGGATTAGAGCGTTTAGCTCGTCTTTTCCTTCCGGGTTTCTTTTCCTCCCGGTTTTCCGGTTTCTTCGCTTTTCTTTGTTTCACCACCCCGGTCGAGGACGCGTGTCTTTCACGCGTTCACGGCTTTTCTTGTTCTTCCTTCTTTTTCTTTCCAAAGGAGCATCATCATGAAACACCTTGTACACGCCCTCCAACGCGGCTTCACGCTCATCGAACTGATGATCGTCGTCGCCATCATCGGCATCCTTGCCGCCATCGCACTTCCCGCCTACCAGCAGTACACCATCCGCGCCTATGTCGCCGAAGGACTGCAACTCGCGGGGGGCGCCAAGGTGGCTTTTGTTGACTACTGGCTCAACAATGGCAAGATCGCCGACGTGGATTATCCCGGCTCCGGCCCGTCACCCAAAGGCAGCTACAGTTACCAATTCAAGCCAACGCGCAATGTAAAGCTGATCAAGATCGCCGGAGCGAGTCTTCAGGACAATGCTACTGTCCGCGTCTATTATGGTGGCAAGAACAAGGCGCTGGATAAGCTGAATCTTGCGATTGGGCTGTACGCAGGGTATGGCAAGATCCAGAATGACGGTACTCCCGAACACGGTTTAACCGAGAATGGCGGCAAGGTACAGAATCTTTCTGGCGGTGGTTCCATTGTCTGGGGTTGCAGGCCGTATGCTGGCCCAGAACATTCTTTCAAAAAGATAAGCCAGTATTTGCCTAGCAGATGCCGTTACAGGCATCCTAGCATGTCGGATTGAGGATCGAGTCCATACAGCACGCAACCCGCAGACAGCCCGGAATCCACTGCCTCGCAAGAGACATGTTCCAGGTATTCCAGCAACGCGCAACGTTCGCGGACTGCTGACAAACAATATCCCCCCGGCAGCGAATTCCGGGGGGATTTTTTTCCACCATCGCAAGCGCAATCCGGTTTGCAATCTCGGCCATGAATCAGGGATTCCATGAAAAATGGAGCGGAAAATCCGCTCCACTTTCCATGGAATGAAACGCCGCCAAATCAGAGATTCAGCAAGGTTTGCGTGTGATGGGCGATCATCCATTCTTCATTGGTCGGGACAACAAGCACGTCTACGTTGCTGTCCGGGGCGCTGATGCGGATTTCACGGCGGGCGTTGGCTTCCGGATCGAGCTTGATGCCTAGCCAGGCGGTGAGGAGCGCGACGCGCCTGCGGATTTCCGCCGCGTTCTCGCCGATGCCGCCGGTAAACACCAGCGCGTCAAGCCCGCCCGCGGCAGCCGCGAGCGAGCCTGTCTCGCGGGCGATGCGGTAACAGAAAAGATCGACGGCTTCCTGCGCCTCCGGCTTGTCGCTGGAAAGAAGATCGCGCATGTCCTGGCTCAGGCCGGAAATGCCCAGCAGGCCGGATTCCTTGTAAAGGAGCCGGGTGATTTCCTTCACATCCATGCCCTTGTTTTCCAGCAGGTAGAGAAGCACGCCGGGGTCGATGCTGCCGACGCGGGTCCCCATGACAAGACCTTCCACGGCGGTAAACCCCATCGTCGTCGCCACGCCCTTGCGTCCGACCATCGCCGCCATGCTCGCGCCATTCCCCAGGTGCGCAATAATGACGCGCCCCTCGGCGCGCGGCGAATGATCGGGCAGCACACGGGCAATGAATTCGTAGGAAAGCCCGTGGAACCCGTAACGGCGCACACCGCCCGCCGTCAGGTGGCGCGGCAGGCCGTAAATCTGCGCCACATTGGGCTGGCTGCGATGGAAGGCGGTATCGAAACAGCCGATTTGCGGCGTCGTGGGCATGAGCGCGGCAATGGCGCTGATCCCCGCGAGGTTGTGTGGTTGGTGCAGGGGCGCCAGCGGAATCAGCTCGGTGAGCTTGGTGATGGTTTCCCTGTCGAGTTTCAGGGGCTTGGAAAAATGCTCGCCGCCATGCACGACGCGGTGTCCGACTGCGGCGATTTCCCAAACGGCGGCGTGGGCGCCGAACCACTTGAAGAGATGGTCGAACGCCTGCTGGTGATTGGGATTGGCGATCGGCAGATTTTCATTGGCCAGCTTCCCGCCCTCGTTGTCCTTGGCGGCAAGCTTGGCCGCCGGGGTGCCGATGCCCTCGATCTGGCCGGAGATAACGGCGGTTTGCTCCAGCTCGCGCGCGACCGGAAAGAGGGCGAACTTGATGGAGGAAGAGCCCGCGTTGATGGTGAGAATGGCTTTGCTCATTGCATGTTCTCCTTAGTTGCCCTGGCGGTTGGCGTGGGCCAGTTGCGCGGCCACGACACAGGAAGCGACACGGGTTTCGGCCGTGTCGGCGCGGGATGTCAGGATCACGGGAACCTTGGCCCCCAGGACCACGCCGGCGGTCAGGGCATGCGACAGGTATTCCAGTTGCTTGAAAAGCATATTGCCCGCTTCCAGCCCCGGCACCACGAAGATGTCCGCCTGTCCCGCTACCGGGGACTTAATGCCCTTGATGCGCGCAGCATCGGCGGAAACAGCGTTGTCGAAGGCCAGTGGGCCATCCAGCACACCGCCCTTGATCTGGCCACGATCGGCCATCTTGCAAAGCGCGGCGGCTTCCAGTGTGGATTGCATCTTGGGATTGACGGTTTCCACGGCGGCCAGAATCGCAACCCTGGGTTCGGGAACACCCAGTGCGTGGGCAAGGTAGATGGCGTTCTGGGTGATGTCGGCCTTCTCTTCCAGCGATGGCGCGATGTTGACGGCAGCGTCGGTAATCAGCATGGGCCGGGGATAGGTGGGAACGTCCATTACAAATACGTGGCTGATGCGGCGGGGCGTGCGCAGGTTGTTGGCGCGCGAGACGATCGCACCCATGAGTTCGTCTGTATGCAGACTCCCCTTCATCAGCGCCTCCGCCTCGCCCGCGTGCACGAGACGAATGGCCTCGGCGCAGGCAGCGTGGCTGTCGGACGCCTCGACGATCCGCAGATTTTTCAGGTCGATGCCGAACTCCGCCGCGATGGCGCGAATCTTCGCTTCCGGCCCCACCAGAACGGGCGCGATCACACCGGCTTCCGCCGCCTGCACCGGGCCTTTCAGGGATTCCTTGTCGCAAGGGTAGACGACGGCAACCGGAACCGGCGGAATCCCCTTGACACGGGCGATCATCCGGTTCAGGCGTTCGGTCTTGCTGGGAATGACGGTATCCGTCATGGGTGTCTCCTCTTCTCTTCTGGTTGAAATAAAGGGTCAGCCAACGATATGGTAGCCCGCATCCACGTGAATGGTGCCCCCGGTCAGGCTCTTGGCGATGTCGCTGGCAAGATAGGCGCACAGCGCGCCGATGTCATCGATGGAAACCAGCGTATGCAAGGGAGCGCGCCGCGTGGCCTTTTCCATGAGTTTATCAAATTCCTTGATGCCGGAAGCCGCGCGCGTCTGCAGGGGACCGGGTGAAACGGCATGCACCCGAATGTTCTTTTCCCCCAACTCAGCGGCCAGGTAGCGCGACACCGATTGCAACGCGGCTTTCACCGGCCCCATGATACCGTAGTTTTCGATGACCTCGTCCGCCCCCATGTAACTCATGGTCAACAGGCAACCGCCGTTCTTCATCAACGGTTCGGCAAGTTTCGCCATGCGCACGAAAGAGTAGCAGGAAACGTCCATGGCGCGCAGGAAACCGTCACGACTGGCATCCGTCACGCGGCCATGCAGGTCGTCCTTGGGCGCGAACGCGATGGAATGGAGGAGGAAATCAAGGCGTCCCCATTTTTCCTCGATTTTCCTGAAGAGGACTTCCATCTGCTCCGGTTGCTCCACATCGAGCGGCTCAATCATGGCCGCGCCCAGGATTTCCGCCAGCGGGCGCACGTACTTCTCCGCTTTTTCGTTCAGATAGGTGATTGCAAGCTCAGCCCCGCAAAGCTCGAACGCCTTGGCGCAGCCATAGGCGATGCTGCGATTGTTGGCAATCCCGACGACCAGGCCCTTCTTTCCATGCAGATTAATCATGGCGACACTCCTTCAATTGAATTGTTGAGAGATTGTAAGAAGAGCATTATAACTTTTTTGCAGTGCACAAAATACGGATGGAAAATCGGTTCCGTGTTTCGCCGGCTCCTCCCATTCATCGCAGAACGGATTCCGGTTCGCAACCCTGCCTGAGGGAATCGGCGCGAAGGCTGGAACCCCGCCCTTCAGGCCGGGATTTCGACCGTGCAGCACCCGGGAGGAGAAAGAAACCTCTTCCAGGTTCGTCTTGCGCGACAAGCGGGAAGGCGTCGCCCATTTCCCGTGGGGGGAAACTATTGCCTGCCATCCGCGGGGCGCCGGATATGCGCAAGGATCGCCCGCACACGTCCCATCGTCTCCCGCAGGACCTCTTCCAGGCGCTCGAAACGGATACCGTTCTGGCTTTGCCCGCGTCCGGCCGCATGATTCGCCACCAGATTGACGGCGGCGTATGGAAGTCCCAGTTCGCGGGCCAGCACCGCTTCCGGCATGCCGGTCATGCCGACGACCGTTGCGCCATCGCGCTCATGGCGGTCGATTTCCGCCGCCGTTTCCAGGCGCGGACCCTGCGTTGCCGCGTAGACACCACGGTCGTGAATCACGATCCGCGCCGCCGCCGCCGCGTGGATCAGGTCGGCGCGCAACTGGCGGTCATAGGGTTCGGTGAAGTCCACATGGAGCACGGAGGCACCATCGCCATCGAAATAGGTGGATTTGCGCCCCCATGTGTAGTCGATGATCTGGTGCGGGATCACGATGTCGCCGGGATTCAGGCACGCCGAAATGCCACCCACCGACGCCACGGAAACCACGCGACATGCCCCGGCTTCCTTCAGCGCCCAGAGGTTGGCGCGGTAATTGACCCTGTGCGGCGGAATGGCATGGTCGTGGCCATGCCGCGCCAGGAATACAACCTCGCCGCATTCCATGCGTCCGAATGTGAGCACGCCGGAAGGTTCGCCATACGGCGTGCGCGCCACTTCCCGACGCGACACGTCCAGATTGGAAAGTTGCGTCAGGCCACTGCCGCCGATAATCGCCAACATCGAGGAATATACCTCCGGGAAATTCAGGCGCGCCGCCGCGCCAGGAACGACGCCAGGACCGGCGTCACACTTTTCAGGGCCGGACGCGCGCGCCGCAGGGATTGCGTGTCGATGCCGTCCGCCAGCTTGCGGTACAAGGCGTCCCGGCGCTCGGACGTAAATGGCAGACCGGCAAAAGTCTTGTCCAGGTGATAGCGCACCAGGACTTCCCGCCCCAGATCCTTGGCCTGCCAGGGAATGACGGTGCGATCGACAAGATGCACGGCCTTCGTGTCGGGCAAGTCGGCGGCAAGCTCCGCCACCTTGCGATGAACACGCTCGCGATAGAGACTGACCGCCTGTCGCGGGTCGGCCGCTGTCGCGCCAGTCACTCCGGATGGCGCGCCGAGCAGCCAGCACACCACGGTTTCGGGGCGAAAAGCCCGCACGCGCGCCAACGCCGCTTCATCCAAGCCAGAGACATCCGCTCGCAAAAACTCGACGTTTGCCGTCGCCACGCGCCGCCGCGTTGCCGCGAGGCAGGCTTCCTGCATGTCCATGGCCAGCACCGCCACACCTTTCCCGGCCAGCGCCACCGTTCCGAAACCCGCGCCACAGCCGATTTCCAGAACGCGCTTCCCGGGCGCAAGCGTCGCCATCCAGCCATAGTCGCCCTGGCGAGCGTAAACAGCGCCTTCCGTTTCCCAGTACGCGATGAACGCGTCCAGTCCGTAACACGCGGGATCGGGCATGTCACCGCCGCGCATAGATCGCGGGCAGGTTACGCCAGGCGCCGCAAATATCCATACCGAAGCCGAAAACGAAACGGTCCGGCACGGAAAGACCCACGAAATCGGCACGCACCGGCTTGTCGCGCCCGGTATCCTTGTCGGCGAAGACCGCTGTCAACACCTCGCGCGCGCCCATTTGGCAAATGCGGTCGCATACGGCGCGCAGGGTCACGCCCTCGTCAAGGATGTCATCCACCACCAGCACCGTGCGGTTCCCGAGATTGATCCACGGGGCGCTGCGCCAGGTCAGCCTTTCATGTCCGCTGGTGCCGGCGCCGTAGCGGCTGACATGCAGATAGTCAAAATCCAGCGGGAAATCGAGGCGGGGCAGCAACTGGCCGACGAACGGCACCGCGCCGCTCATGACGCACAGCACCACCGGATTGCTCCTTCGCAGGCGATCGCAAATGCGCACCGCCACCGCCGCCACCGCCGCTTGCACCGTCTCATCGGAATGGATCAGGTCGGCGTGTTCCAGAAGCGCCCGCGCCTCGTCGTCATTCATGCTGTTTCCGCTGTGTCCAGGGTTGCGAGATAGGCTCGGTATTCCGTGCCCACATCCGGGTGGCGCTGGCCAAACACCGTTGTTGCCTTGAGATAGCCCAATTTCGATCCGCAATCATACCGTGTCCCCTGATAGCGGTAAGCCAGAATCTGCTCTTCCGACAACAGGGCGGCGATGCCGTCCGTCAACTGGATTTCGCCGCCCGCGCCAGGCTTGCTTTCCGCCAGATGATGAAAAATACGCGGCGTCAGGATGTAGCGGCCCACCACCGCCAGATTGGAGGGCGCTTCCTTCGGACTGGGCTTTTCCACGATGCCGCTCACCTGTTCCACCCGTTCGCCGATTGGCCGGGCCGCCACGATACCATAGCTGCGACTGTCCTCCAGCGGTACTTCCTGTACAGCCAGCACCGAGCAGCGGTAGTAGTCGTAGGCGTCTGTCATTTGTTTCATCACGGCGGGATTCGCGTCCAGCAGATCGTCGGCCAGGACCACGGCGAACGGCTCATCCCCCACCACCTCGCGGGCGCAGAGCACTGCGTGCCCCAGTCCAAGGGCTTCCGACTGGCGGATATACACGCAATTGACGCCCCTGGGCAAAATGTTGCGCACGACATCCAGCATGTCGGTCTTGCCCTTCCGCTCCAGTTCCGTCTCCAGTTCGAAGGCTTTGTCGAAATGGTCCTCGATGGCCCGCTTGCTGCGGCCGGTCACGAAAACCAGATCGGTGATGCCCGCGGCAATGGCTTCCTCGACGGCATACTGGATCAGCGGTTTGTCGACGACCGTCAGCATTTCCTTGGGACTCGCCTTGGTCGCCGGTAAAAAGCGCGTGCCAAGCCCGGCGACGGGAAACACGACCTTGCGGACCTTTTTCATGTTCTTGCCTTTCCCTCGAACAGAATCGCGATTTGCGTGAAGAGGGCTATCGTATCAGGCTTCCGGCGCGTCTCCCCGGAAGTCGTGATATTTTCGCCGTTCGGTCTTCCGAATATCGCGCGTGTGAACAATCCGCGCAAACGAAGTGGCACAATCCGCGCTCTATGCGTACCCTGCCGCTTCCCTCTCCTTCCGCCCAGGCGCGTAGCACGCGCCTTGAAGCCGAAATCCTGCGCCGGATCGACGCGGCAGGTGGCTGGATTTCATTCGCGGATTACATGGATGCCGCCCTGTACGCGCCGGGGCTGGGTTATTACGCGGCAGACATGCAGAAATTCGGCGCACACGGAGATTTCATCACCGCGCCCGAATTGACGCCGCTTTTTGCCACCGCGCTCGCGCGGCAGGCAGCGGAAATCATGCAAATGAGCGCGCCCGCCATTCTGGAGTTTGGCGCGGGTTCAGGGCGGCTGGCGGTGGATCTCCTGCTGGCCCTGGAAGCGTGCGCCGTACTCCCGGAGCGTTACGCGATCCTGGAAGTTTCCGCCGACCTGCGCAGACGCCAGGAAGCGCTGCTGCAACAACACGCGCCGCATCTTGCCGCGCGCGTTGCCTGGCTTGTACGCCCGCCGGAGACGTTTTCCGGCCTGGTCCTGGCGAACGAGGTGCTGGACGCCATGCCGGTGCATTGTGTCGTCTGGCGGGAAGACGGCATCCGGGAAAAAGGCGTGGCCGCGGAATCGGGCCGTTTTCTCTGGCGAGAGCGTCTGGCGCGCGGACGTCTCATGGCCGTCGCACGGAAGCTCGTCCCGAATCTGCCGCATGCGCTGCCGCCGGATTTCACCAGCGAGATTTCCCTGGTCGCGCCCGCCTGGGTCGCCGCCTGGGGGAAACGTCTCGCGCGGGGCGCGCTGCTCCTGCTTGATTACGGATTTCCCCGGCGCGAGTTCTACCATCCGCAGCGCGCGACGGGAACGCTCATGTGTCACTATCGTCATCATGCGCATCCCGATCCGTTTTACCTGCCGGGCTTGCAGGACATCACCGCGCATGTGGATTTCACCGCTCTGGCCGAAGCCGCGTTCGACGCGGGCCTGGACGTTCTGGGTTATACGGACCAGGCTCGTTTCCTCGTGAATTGCGGTATTCTGGAAGCGCTGGCGACAGCGCGCGCCCTTGGCGCGCGGCCCTGTGTCGAAGCGAGCGCCGCCGTGCAAACGCTGATCCTGCCGCAGGAAATGGGAGAGTTGTTCAAGGTGATCGCCTTCGGCAAGGGAATCGCCAGCCCGCTTGGCGGATTTCGCCAGGGCGACAGGACACATGCGCTATAGGTCATGTGACCAGCGCGGGACTTCCGACGTTCGCATTGCCCTACCCCCGAAGGTGTACAGACTGGAAAAGGCAACCAGTGGCGTTCCGGGCTGAGGACTACCGCGTCCTTTCCCGATCATGGGGAAGAATTGCCATCCGCGGGATCTGGATCCAGTTCCTGGATTTTGCGGGTAATGGTGTTGCGGCCAATGCCGAGTATTTGCGCCGCCTCGATGCGGCGACCGCCCGTGAAGGCCAGGGCGCGGGCGATGAGCGTGCGTTCGAAGATTCGCAGCAGTTTCTGGTGCAGCTCCGAGGCGCCATTGCCCAGCAGCCGGTCGACTTCCTGCGCCAGCGCCGTCTCCCAGTACATGCCGGTTTGCCGCGCCAGCGGGGCGTCGCGCAGTTCCGCCGGCAGATCGGCGATTTCCACCTGTTGTCCCGGCGCCATCACCGTGATCCAGTGGCAGAGGTTTTCCAGTTGTCGCACGTTGCCGCTGAATTCCAGGTCGGAAAGATACCGGAGCGCCGCATCGGACAGGCGCTTGGGCTCACCGCCCAGTTCCTGGGCGCTTTTCTGCAGGAAATGCCGGACCAGCAGCGGAATATCCTCGCGCCGCTCGCGCAAGGGCGGCAACCGCAGGCGGATCACGTTCAGGCGGTGGAACAGGTCTTCGCGGAACAGCCCCTGTTTTACCCGCGTTTCCAGATCCTGATGCGTCGCGGCGATGATCCGCACATTGGCCTTGATGGGCATGTGACCGCCCACCCGGTAGAAATGTCCGTCGGAGAGCACGCGCAGCAAACGGGTCTGCAATTCGGTGGACATGTCGCCGATTTCATCCAGGAACAGCGTACCGCCATCCGCCTGCTCGAAACGCCCGCGCCGCTGGGTCTGCGCGCCGGTAAACGCGCCCCGTTCGTGTCCGAACAGTTCCGATTCGAGCAGATCGCGGGGAATGGCCGCCGTGTTGATGGCAATGAAAGGCGCGCTCTTGCGTGGACTGTGCCGGTGCAGCGCCCGCGCGACGAGTTCCTTTCCGGAGCCGGATTCGCCGGTAATCAGCACGGTGGTGTGCGATTGCGACAGTCGCCCGATGGCGCGAAAGACTTCCTGCATGGACGGGGCCTGGCCCAGAATCTCCGGCGTCAGTTGCGCAGGTTCGTGCGCACCATTCCGGGGCGCCGTTTCGTTCAGCGTGCGCCGGATCAGTTCAACCGCCTGGTCGACGTCAAAGGGTTTCGGCAGGTATTCGAACGCCCCGCCCTGAAAGGCCGCGACAGCGGATTCCAGATCGGAGTAGGCGGTCATGATGATGACAGGTGTTTGCGGGTGACGCTCCTTGACGATCCTGAGCAGATCCAGGCCGGACATGCCGGGCATGCGAATGTCGGAAAGAAGCGCCGGGGGTGGACCTTCGCTTTCCAGCGCGGCCAGGGCCTCCGAGGCGGACGTGAAACTCCGGAAAGGAATGCCCTCCCGTGTCAGGGTTTTTTCCAGCACCCAGCGGATGGAACGGTCGTCGTCGATAATCCAGATCGGTTTCATTCGATTTGCCAAGCAAACTTCAGGCCTGTTCGATGGGCAGGTGCACCCGGAAGCAGGTGCGGCCCGGTCGGCTTTCACATTCGATGCTTCCCTGATGTTGCTGCACGAAACTCTGGGCCAGGGTCAATCCGAGTCCCGTGCCTTCCGGCCTGCCGGAAACCAGAGGATAGAACATGCGCTCCCTGAAATCCTCGGGAATGCCAGGGCCATTGTCGATGATCGCGACATCCAGCGCCAGGCGAAAACGGCGTCTGGCGAATGTGACCTGCCGCGCAATCCGTGTCTGAAACTCGATTTCTCCCTTGCCTTCCAGAGCCTGCGCCGCATTGCGGGCAATGTTCAGGAAGACCTGGATCAATTGTTCGCGGTCTCCTGCAAGCTCGGGAAGGCTTGCGTCGTAATCCCGCTGGATGTCGAGCGCGTCGGGATATTCGAGGAGCAAAAGACTGCGCACACGCTCCAGCACATCGTGAATGTTGATCGGCCCGGCTTGCAGGGCCGCGCGATGTGGCGAGAGCAGGCGCTGCATCAGGTTCTGGAGCCGGTCGGCTTCCGCGACGATGACCTGGGTGTATTCCCTGAAACAGGGATTGTCGAGTTCGCGTTCCAGCAATTGCGCCGCGCCACGAATCCCGCCCAGGGGATTCTTGACTTCATGCGCCAGATTGAGGATCAGTTCGCGGCTGGCCTGTTGCTGCTCGAGCAGGCGCTCTTCGCGGCTGGCTTTCAACTGCTGGTCAATGGGTTGCAACTCCACGAGCAGGCGAACATCCGGAACTTCCCTGCAATGCAGGGGCGTGACGGTGCAATGCAGGTGCATGATCCGGCGGTCATCGCGACGGATTTCCACATTCTGGCCGGTATATCCCCAGTCATTGGTTTCCGCGCTTGCCAGCGCGCGCTGGAGTGAGGCGCTGTGGGGCGCTGCCTGTTCCAGGGGATGGCCGATCAGGGAACGGCCCGTTACGGCCAGAAGGTTTTCCGCCGCGCTGTTGGCATAGCAGACCCGGTGTCCCGCGTCCAGCAACAACACGGCGGACGCCAGATAATCCAGGCCGCCGAAAAAGACGGGAATCGTGTGCGCCGACATAACCGGAAGGCGTCGCTGAAGTCATGGTTTCCCCGTGCGTTACTTGAGATTGGCGATTTCCTTGTTCAATGCGTCGACATTGCGCTGGTGCTGCGCCACACGCTCTTCCTGGGGTTTCGTATCCCCCTTGCGGTTTTGTTGTTCCTCCAGTTCCCGCTGGGCCTGCGCCAGCTTTTTCAGCTCGTCGGAAAATTCCTGTTCCAGAATGGCGCGCCGGTCGTTCTCCCGCTTTTTCTGTTCATCCTCGGTCACACGGGGAAAGGTCGCCGGGCCTTGTATCCGTGACGTGGTTACAGCCCGGACCGGCCCGGTCTGCGCGCGCGCCGGCATGGCGCTGTCCTGGATGATTTCCACGCGCGTGCAGCTTTCCTTGCTCTTCTTCATCATATTGGAATATGTCACGTGGTCGTCCGCGTCAACACAACGGTAAATCTGTCCACAAGCGGGCCATGTCGTGACCGCGCTCACCAGGAACAAGCCAGGCAGCAGGAATTTCTTCACCTTCATCACACGCTCCGCATCCGGAAAAGTCAGGATTTCCGCTGGTATTAAATGTGAATTTTCCTTTTTCGTCAATGAAATACGGCGCTTTCTTGAGAAGCGGCTTTATTTGAGCGTGGAAAGTTCGTCGGATAACGTCCTGACCGTCTGTTCACGTTCGGCCACCGTATCCTCATAGGGTTTCAGGCGATCCAGCACTTTCTGGTAGTTTCTCTCGCTGCCGTAGCGGACCGCCTGCTGTTCCGCCAGCGCCTTGCGGGCTTCATCCAGTGACTGTCGCGCGGCGGCGAGCTTGGATTCCAACGCGACGCGACGGCTGTCGTCCGGGGCGGGCGCGCTTGTTTGCGAATCCGCCACCGGCGGGGGTGGAATCGAGATGTCCGGCTGCAATTCCACAGCCTTGCATTTGGGATCGGCTGCGACATTGGAATAAACCGTGTTTCCGTCCGGACCAGTACAACGGTATATTTGGCCCCAGGCAGGCAAGGCAAACAATCCGGCGCATGTCAGCAAACCCAGGGTGGTTGGCAGGCGATTACGCATCCCTCTTCTCCTTCGGTTATGGATTTTCCAAGTCTAGCAAGGCTGATCCTGAAATCAAGGATTTGTTCATCCCGTTGTGCGTCGTCTTTCTGGACTTTTCGAAATGGCGCATATAACTTTCGCAACTTCCACGCCTTCCTTGATGACATTTTCCCTGCTCCTGGCCCTGGAATGCACGCGGGCGATCCGGCGCTCCACTTTTGCGTTCCAGATGTTCTTTCCGCGATCGAGAGCACGAAAAAAAGGCGCATTTCCATGCGCCTTTTTGTCCAGAAGCGGAAACGGCCTATCTCGGGTCCGCGTCAATCCGCATCAAAACTGCGCTTCTTCCGTCGAACCGGTCAGGGCCGTGACAGAGGAGACACCACCTTGCACCACCGTGGTGACCTTGTCGAAATAACCCGCGCCGACTTCCTGCTGGTGCGCGACGAAAGAATAGCCCCGTTCGGCGGCGGCAAACTCCGGTTGCTGGACCTTTTCGACGTAATGCCGCATGCCTTCGCCTTTCGCGTAGCTGTGCGCCAGGTCGAACATGTTGAACCACATGCTGTGGATGCCGGCCAGCGTGATGAACTGGTACTGGTATCCCATCCGTCCCAGTTCATCCTGGAAGCGGGCGATGGTGGCGTCGTCGAGATTCTTGCGCCAGTTAAAGGAAGGAGAGCAATTGTAGGCCAGGCGCTTGCCGGGGAATTTTTCCTGGATCGCCCGGGCGAAACGTTCCGCCGCCTTGAGATCGGGCGTGGAGGTTTCGCACCAGATCACATCGGCATAGGGCGCGTAGGCAAGGCCGCGACTGATCGCCTGCTCGATCCCGGCGCGGGTGCGGTAGAAGCCTTCGACGGTGCGTTCGCCGGTGATGAAGGGGCGGTCATGGGCATCAGCGTCCGTGGTGATGAGGCTGGCGGCGTCGGCGTCCGTGCGGGCGATGAGCACTGTCGGGATGTCGAGCACGTCGGCGGCCAGACGCGCCGCAACGAGTTTCTGGATGGCTTCCTGCGTCGGCACCAGCACCTTGCCACCCATGTGACCGCATTTCTTGACCGAGGCAAGCTGGTCCTCGAAATGCACACCGGCCGCGCCCGCCTCGATCATCGCCTTCATCAGCTCGAAGGCGTTCAGTACACCACCGAAGCCGGCTTCGGCGTCGGCCACGATGGGCAGGTAGTAGTCGATGAATCCCGCGTCGCCCGGCTCAACGCCGTTCGCGCACTGGATCTGGTCGGCGCGGCGAAAAGCGTTGTTGATGCGCGCGACCATCGCGGGGACAGAATTGACCGGGTAAAGGGATTGGTCAGGATACATGGTGGCCGCGAGATTGCCGTCGGCGGCGACCTGCCAGCCGGAAAGGTAGATGGCCTCGATGCCGGCCTTGGCCTGTTGCAACGCCTGTCCGCCGGTCAGGGCGCCCAGACAGTTCACATAGCCTTTTTTCGCGCCGCCGGACAAAAGCTGCCAGAGTTTCTCGGCGCCACGCCGGGCAAGCGAGCTTTCGGGGTTGACCGTGCCGCGCAGCGCGATCACCTCCTCGGCTGTATAGGTACGGGTAACGCCCTGCCAGCGGGGATCGGTCTGCCAGGCAATTTCAAGGGCCTTGATGCGTTCTTTGCGGGTGATGTTCGTTGTCATGGGAAAATCTCCTGTCGGTTTAGTCCAGCTTGTCGTAGCCGGGCAAAGTCAAAAAGTCAGCCGGGTCATCGGCAGTGGTCAAGCGTTCCAGCAATTCCGCCGCTTCGGCGAAACGGCCTTCCTGAAAGCGGGTCTCCCCCACTTCACGCCGTACAACCTGCGTTTCTTCCTGCAAAAATTCAGAAAAAAGCGCGCGGGTCACGGTTTTGCCATTCGAGAGCCGTTTTTCGTGGCGGATCCACTGCCAGATGGAGGTACGTGAAATTTCCGCCGTGGCGGCATCTTCCATCAGGTTGTAGATGGGCACACAGCCGTTTCCGGAAATCCAGGCCTCGATGTATTGCAGGGCCACGCGAATGTTGGCGCGCATGCCCGCCTCCGTACGTTCGCCGTCGCAGGGTTCGAGCAGCATGGCGGCGGTGACGGGCGCGTCTTCCTCGCGCAGGACATCAAGCTGGTTGGCCCGTTTGCCCAGAACAGCGTCGAAGACCGCTGTCGCGGTTTCGGCCAGACCCGGATGCGCGATCCAGGTGCCATCGTGGCCATTCCCGGCTTCCAATTCCTTGTCGGCGTGGATTTTGGCGAACACTCCGGCGTTTTGCGCCGCGTCCTTCGTCGGGATGAAGGCCGCCATACCGCCCATGGCCATCGCCTTGCGGCGATGACAGGTGCGGATGAGCAGGCGCGAATAGGCATTCAGGAAAGGCTTGTCCATCGTGACGGACTGGCGGTCGGGCAGCACCCGGGCGGGATGGTTCTTGAGCGTCTTGATGTAGCTGAAGATGTAGTCCCAGCGTCCGCAGTTGAGGGCCACCACATGATCGCGCAAGGCGTGGAGGATTTCGTCCATCTGGAAGACGGCGGGCAGCGTCTCGATCAGGACAGTCGCCTTGACCGTGCCACGCGGCAGGCCGTACCGATCCTCCGCGTGACAGAACACATCGTTCCACCAGGCGGCTTCCTGCCAGGATTGCAGCTTGGGCAGATAGAAATAGGGGCCGCTTCCCTTCTCCAGCAAGACGCGATGGTTGTGATGGAAATAAAGCGCGAAATCGAAGAGCGCGCCCGCGATGGGCATATCCTGCCAGAAAACGTGTTTTTCCGGCAGATGCAGCCCGCGCACGCGGCAGATCAAGACGGCGGTCCCGGGATTGAGACGGTAGGTTTTTCCTGCCTCGCCCGTGTATTCGATCGTGCCGCGCACAGCGTCCTTCAGGTTTTTCTGCCCTTCGATCACGTTTTGCCAGGTAGGCGAAAGCGAATCCTCGAAATCCGCCATGAAGACCTTTACAGGTGCGTTCAACGCGTTGATGATCATCTTGCGCTCGACCGGTCCGGTGATTTCCACGCGGCGATCCTCAAGATCCCGCGGAATGCCGCGGATCGTCCAGTCGGCGGCGCGGACATCGGCCGTCTCCGGAAGAAAATCCGGCAACGCGCCCGCATCGATTTTCTGTTGCCACAAACGCCGTTCCGAAAGCAGGGCGTCGCGGCGCGGCATAAAGGACGCCGCCAGCTCCTCAAGGAAATCCAGCGCGTCCGGCGTCAGAATTTCTGTCTCTGTCGCGCCCCAGGGTTCCGTAAAACCAAGCGCAGCGTCTTTCGTGCGATGTTTTTGCATAGAAACTCCTTGATTAGGGTTGTTCAATGCGTTCGTCCGCGCGGCTCCCGTTTCCGGAAGCGGCGGAACGAAACGCGCAAGCCCCGCTTCCTTGACCAGTCTCGGTGGTTCTACGCAAGGACTGACAGGAAACGCGAAGCAATCGCCAGGGGTACAGCGGTAAAGGAAGTGTCCGGCAGCCTTACCGTCGGACACATTCAGGGAAAACCCCGAAAACGGTGGGATCAGGGTTTGGTGACAGGGGGTGTTCTGTAGACGCCATCTTGGCGCGGGAATCCGGGAAAGTCAACTATCTTATATAAGACATAAATCATGGGCGACAACATTTCTCTTCGGTTCGCGGCTTCCCCGCGTGTAGTGTAAGCGGCTGCAAGCAGGCAAAAGAACCCGGCAATTTACGCCGACAGGTTTGGGCGCTGTAGTTTTGTCACGGTGTAGTTGTCACGGATTTGCGAAAGTGCAAGTTTCTTGCATCTGTTGCAAGAGGTTTTGTGGGACGCGCTGGGTGCTAGTGTCGCATGGATCGGGCGGGTCTTGCGGTTTATGCTGCGCTCAAACGCAGACGCTTGCCCCCGAAAGGAACCACGAATCTAAGAACCTGTTCAAAGGCAACTCCTGTTCCCAAACCGGCCACCATCCCGGTGCGTCCGGAGGACACTGCCATGTTGCCGCGACACCGATGCCGGGACAGGCAATGAGTTCATTTTCGCAATACAACAACGGTTGGCGCGCGCGCTGCCACGGGGGAATTCCTGTCTCCTGCAAGAGTTTTTTCAGTGGACGGCGCGGACGCCTGGGCGTGAGGGCCAAGTGTTCTCCGCCCTGGCGCAGGCGAATTTCCAGACGCTTTCCCGCCAGACGCGCTGCGGAAAGTCCTTTACCAAAGGCGGGCTGCAACCGCAGGCACCCTCCCGCCCAGGCACAGGGCGTTGCGCCATCCCAATCACGCGCTTGCGGCGTTTCCGCGAGATGCGGCACGAAATGAAAACGACCCTGCCATACGCGCACACTTCCTTCCGGCAGGCGCAGCTCGAAACGCGTCCCGGCAAGATTGCGCGTCGCCGCCAATTGCCGCAACGCCTCGGCAAGCGCTGCCGTTTCCGGCATGCGCCACCGTTGTCGCACCAGGCGATATCGCAGCCAGTTGGCCTGCCGGCTCGGGGAAAGCGCGAGGAATGGCGCGAGGCAGTCCTGGACGCGCCGATCATCTTCCGCCGCGTATTCCGCCAGCAAGGCATCCGCTTCGGCGAAATGCCCGGCGGCGCGGGCAAGGGTGGTTTCCACGGCGGGGAAATGTCTTGCAAGTTCCGGCAGGATGCGATGCCGCAGGAAATTGCGGCGAAAGTCTTCATCCGCGTTGCTTTCATCCTCTACCCAGACAAGTTTCTCGGTCTCGGCATAGAGGGCGATTGCCGCCGCGCTGACCGTCAGCAGGGGGCGCAGCAGGGTCACTCCCGCCATCTCGCGCTGCGCGGTCATGGCCGCCGCGCCCTTGATGCCCGCACCACGGCAAAGATTGAACAGCAGGGTTTCCGCCTGGTCATGCCGGTGATGTGCCAGGGCAAGATAGCGCGCGCCGCTGGCGTGAAAGGCCGCATGGCGCGCCGCCCGGGCGGCGGCCTCCATGCCTTCCCGCGACTTGCGCGCAACCGTGACCCGGGTGATTGTCAGGGGAATTTGCCAATCCCGGCAAAGCGTCACGCAGAAATCCGCCCAGGCATCGGCATTCGGTGACAGACCATGATGCACATGCAAGGCAGCAAGACGACCCGGCAGCAGGGTTTTGCAGATGTGCAGCAGGACGACGGAATCGCGCCCGCCGGAAAGTCCCACCCACAATGTGGCGTCCCGAGGCAGGCAGGCGTCCAGAACGGTCGCCGCCCGTTCGGAACAGGACTTTCCCTTATCTTTGTTCCTTGAAGCGCCCATAAGCCATCAGGCGTTCGAAACGCGCCTCCAGCAATTCCGGGATAGACAGTCCGGCAAGTTGCTTGAGACTGTCCTGCAAGGCTTTCCTGAGCGTACTCGCCATGGCGGCGGGGTCGCGATGCGCGCCACCGCATGGTTCGTTTACTACCTTGTCGACCAATCCCAGGCTTTTCAGACGGCTGGCGGTAATGCCCATGGTTTCCGCCGCTTCCGGGGCTTTTTCGGCGCTTTTCCAGAGGATGGCGGCACAGCCTTCAGGCGAGATCACGGCGTAGGTTGCGTATTGCAACATCTGTACTACATCCCCGACGGCGATTGCCAGCGCGCCGCCGGAACCGCCTTCGCCGATGATGGTGACAATGACGGGGGTTTTCAATCCCGCCATTTCGTAGAGATTGCGCCCGATTGCCTCGGACTGGCCGCGCGCCTCGGCGTCGACACCGGGATAGGCGCCTGGCGTATCCACGAAGGTAAACACGGGAAGCTGGAACTTTTCCGCCAGCCGCATGAATCTGAGCGCCTTGCGATATCCTTCCGGACGGGGCATTCCGAAATTGCGGAAGATCTTTTCCTTGGTGTCTCGCCCCTTCTGGTGCCCAATCACCACGCAGGGTTGCTGATTGAAACGCGCGAGCCCCCCCACGATGGCCTTGTCGTCGGCAAAAACGCGATCCCCATGCAGTTCCTCGAAATTCGTGAAAATCCGCTGGATGTAATCGAGCGCGTAGGGCCGTTGCGGATGCCGGGCCACCTGGGCGATCTGCCAGGGCGTGAGCTTGGCATAAATGTCCCTGGTCAGTTTCTGGTTCTTTTCGGCCAGCCGGTTGATTTCCTCGGAAATATCGACAGCGGAATCCTCCTGTCCGAAGCGCAAGGCTTCGATTTTGTTCTCCAGTTCGGCGATCGGCTGTTCAAAGTCGAGAAAGGTATTTTTCATCGATGCAAAAGTCGTCGGAGGGGGCACGATTCTACTCCGGTCCCGGTCCCGCGGGTTCAGGCGGACCGCGAAAACCTTGTTTGCCCGGAAAGCCCAGGGCATGTCTTTCCACCCGTGCCAAACAAAAGTACGCAACGCATTGTGTTTGGCTGCCTGTACCTTTGCCCTCAGTTTCTCCTGTATCGCATCGGCGAAGGGCGCACTACTGTAGCCGCCATCGATCCGCACGCCACGAACCGCTCCAGACTGCCCGCGCGCCGCGCTATCGCCTGCAAGACGCCGCTTCGATCCGTCACATCGGCAGCCGTCACCGTAATCGCGCGGGGAAAACCTTGCATATATATCAACCTCGACATGTCGCTTGCTCCCCGAAACCTTCTTGCCCACACCATCGCCCTTTTGCCGCGCGCTGGAGGCGCTCTTCACGCTTTGCGCATCAACGATCAGGAAGCACAAGACCACACAACGGTAATCCCCCTGTCCGGAACATGGACACAGGGTAATATATAAGATAAAATATATAAGACTTGGCGTCCAGAATTCCGCCACAGACAAGGGGTTTCCCCCGCAATAACAGCGCTCCCAGAACTTTCGTGAAAGGACTCTACCGTGCTTGCAGCCTACCGTGCCCATGTCGCCGAACGCGCCGCGCTTGGCATTCCCCCGTTGCCGCTCACTCGGCAACAGACCCTCGAACTCATCGCGCTCCTGAAGTCCCCGCCCAAGGGCGAGGAAGC
>JAISME010000133.1 GCA_031276915.1 Zoogloeaceae bacterium | reverse complement strand
CGTGGAAGGTACGCGGCATCCGGGCGGAATCGACGGACTGTGGTTGATGGTTCCGCGCGGTTGCCCTGGACCACGTTTTGCATTCTTCCGGGCAATGAAAAAAAGCGTTCGTGGTTCCAGGCGTATCGCCCGCGGGACCGGAAGGCAGGGTTGAGGCGACAGTCGGCAACCGGCGCGTTCCGGAAAGGAAGGGCGACCAACGCCAGCGCGTAGTCTGGCAAGCGGGCGTGACGCGTCGTCACGCAGGTATCCGCGAAATCCCCGGGGGAGCACCTGCCCTGCGCATCATCGCGCAGGCGTCCGCGAAACAGGACAGCGCCGGGCCGGGGTTCAGGCGTTCAGGTTCCGGGAACGGGGAACACCGGACGATCCTTCGGGTTCCTCGTGCGGAGCGTCCTGCGCGATGATGCGGTCGCGTCCCTGCTGCTTGGCCCGGTACATGCGCGCGTCGGCGATATCGATCAGATGCAGGCCGCTGTTGGCGGCATCCTCCCGGCGCTCGGCAATGCCGATGCTGGCGGTGAGCCTTTGTCCATCCGGGCGATGGCCCAGGCCCGTGGCGTAAAAGCGGCGAATGGCGGTATGGGCCTGCCGGAGCGAAGTATTCGGCATGATGAGCAGGAATTCCTCGCCGCCCCAGCGTGTCAGGATGTCGCCGGCGCGCAACTGGCGCAGGAAATTCTCCGTGGCGTTTTTCAGCACCAGGTCGCCCCTTTCGTGACCGAACCGGTCATTGATGTTTTTGAAATGGTCCAGATCAATGAACGCCAGGGAAAGCGGTGTCTGGTTGCGCAGGGAAATATTGTATTGAAGGCGCAGCAGTTCTTCTCCGCTGCGCCGGGCGAACGCCCCGGTCAGGGGATCGCGCGCCGCCTGCCGGATCAGCGCCAGCATGAGCGCGAGCTGGCTGATGCTGGCAAATGTGGAAAAAACGGTCAGTATGGCGAGCAGCCAGAGTTCGTTGGAAAAAAACAGGACATGGATTTGCGGCGTGTATATCCAGTTGACGACTCCCAGGAATTCTTGCGCGAACATGATGGGCAACGCAAAACACAGGCATTCCATGATCGTCAGGGGGAAAAGCGTCAGGCTGCTCAACAGGACGAAAGGCAGGAAACTGTAGCCGGTCATTATGTTGACAATCTCCGTTTCCGCCTGGAAAGAGGAAAGCGCAATGTGCGAAGCCAGATAGAAGGTGATCGGGATCGCGCACCAGATCGCCAGCGCGCAATAGATGTCTACGAGCCTGCCGCGCGGCTTGTAGAGCGTGGCGAGCGCGAGAAAGGCAACGCTGGTCAGGATATGCAGCCCGAACAGGTACAGTCCGAGCGCGGGAGGAAACAGGAGAAAGTCAACCAGGCTCCAGCAGAGCGTCAGAATGGCAAACAGGAAGGCGAGCAACTGGATGCGATTGACGACCATGGAAGCACGCCGGGCGCTCACCAGGGGTTGATGGTGAAAAGGCGTGAGCAGTTGCCGCCATCCTTCCAATAACAATTCCTTGGACGCCAGGGTGGCGAATCGTCGACGCATGAGCTGGATCTGGGGAAAAGAAGTTATCCTGATGGCCATGGATTTGCCTTCCACGCACATCTTCCAAGCATGGAAGGTGGGGAGGAAGTATACACGTGATGCCACCGTCGCACGCGGACGCGCGGTTTGCGCGCGGTGGATCATCCCGAATTCGGGATGGGCGTGGTCGCCGGGGAAAACGGGAATGCGTGCGTGAAAATCATGCCGTCCGCGCCGCGAACCAGGCGCTGGCCGCCGCGATGGTGGCGTCGATGTCGCCTTCCGTATGGGCGATGGAAACAAAGCCCGCCTCGAAGGCCGAAGGCGCGAAGTAATGGCCCGAGGACAGCATGGCGTGGAAGAAGCGGTTGAAGGCTTCCCTGTCGGAGGCGAGGACGGATGCGAAATCGTCGGGGCATTCGGGCGCGAAGTAAAGGCCGAACATGCCGCCCACGTTCCGGGCGCAGAAGGAGACGCCATGTTGCCGCGCGGCGCGCGTCAGGCCTTCGCACAGGCGGGCAGCGCGGGCGGAAAGGGTCTCATGAAAGCCCGGCGCCGCGACAAGGCGCAGGGTGGCCAATCCCGCCGCCACCGCCACCGGGTTTCCGGAGAGAGTGCCGGCCTGGTATACCGGCCCGAGCGGCGCAATGTGCGCCATGATGTCCCGGCGACCACCGAAAGCCGCCAGCGGCATGCCGCCGCCGATGACCTTGCCGAAAGTGGAAAGATCGGGCGTGACGCCGAAAAGTCCCTGGGCGGATTGCGGCCCGACACGAAAGCCGGTCATGACCTCGTCGAAGATCAGGACGCTGCCATGCCGTTCGGTTTCTTCCCGCAGCGCGGCGAGAAATCCCGGCTTCGGCGCGACAAGGTTCATGTTGCCCGCCACCGGCTCCACGATCGCCGCGGCGATTGTCTCGCCATGCCGCCTGAAGGTATCGGCCACGGCGTTGGCGTCGTTATAGGGCAGCACCAGCGTGTGCCTGGCAAGATCGGCGGGAACCCCGGCGGAGGAAGGATTGCCAAGGGTGAGAAGACCAGAGCCGGCCTTCACCAGGAGACTGTCGCTGTGGCCATGGTAGCAACCTTCGAACTTGACCAGGAGGTCGCGTCCCGTGAAGCCGCGCGCGAGGCGAATGGCGCTCATCGTGGCCTCGGTGCCCGAGGAAACCAGGCGCACCATGTCGAGCGAGGGGACGAGGCGGCAAAGCGTTTCGGCAAGCTCGATTTCCATTTCGACTGGCGCGCCGAAGGAAAGCCCGTCGGCGGCGGCTCGCTGCACGGCGGCAACGACTTCCGGACGCGCGTGGCCGAGGATCAGCGGTCCCCAGGAGCCAACATAGTCCAGATAGGATTTGCCATCCGCATCCCAGATGCGCGCGCCCTTTCCCTTCGTGATGAAAGGGGGCGTGCCGCCGACGGAACAAAATGCCCGCACGGGCGAATTGACGCCGCCGGGAATCAGGCGCTGGGCGCGCTCGAAGAGACTTTGGTTCTGCGAACTCATGATGACGAAACATCCTTGAACAACGATTGATAGGCCCGCGCCCGCGCCGTGATGCCCGCCAATATGTCTGCCAACCGCGCATCGGAATCGCGGTTCGCGCCGGACAGCGAAGCGAAAAGATCGTGGATCACAGCCAGGAGCATCGCGCCTGCTTCCACAAGCGATGGCGCCTTCTCCAGGGTAATGCCGCCGATGGCGCAGGCGGGAATCGAAAACTCGTTCCGGGCACGGTGGAAGAGTTCGAGCGGCGCGCGCACCGCGTCCGGTTTTGTCACTGAGGCGCAAACCGCGCCGAAGGCGATGTAATCCGCGCCAGCAACGATCATCTCCCGGGCGCGTGCGAAATCATCATAACAGGAAACGCCAATGACGGCCTTCGCGCCCAGGATTCGCCGCGCCTCGACGGGCGAACCGTCGTCGCGTCCGAGGTGGACACCGGCCGCGCCGACGGCGCGCGCCAGGGCGATATCGTCGTTTACGATCAGGGCGGCGTTGTACCGTTCGCAAAGATCGCGCAACGCGTTGGCTTCCATCCGGCGCTTCGGGGTATCGCTGGTTTTGTCACGGTATTGCAGCAAACGACAACCGCCGGAGAGGACAGCTTCGGAAGCGGCAAGGCGCGTGGGAGTGTCAAGACCGTCGGGGGGGATGGCGTAAAGTCCGCGCAGGGGGCGCATGTCAATCCATTCCGGGAAAACGGTTTGGCAGCCACTGGCCGCTTCCCAATTGGAAACCACGCGCAAGCGCCCGCCAGGTGTACTCCTCCGCCTGCCGCACGGCTTCGGAAAGCGCGCGCGCATGGGGCAGTCCGCGCGCCAGGGCACGGGCCAGGCAGGCGGCGATGGCGGAAGCCAGCGTGCAGCCGGAACCATGGTAGCTTTCCGGCAGGCGCGGCCAGCGGTTTTCATTGATCGGACCATCCGGGCCGTACAGGCGATTGATGACATCGTCCGCTGGCGCATGTGTGCCGGTAATCAGCACGTAACGCGCGCCCAGCGCGATGAGGCGATGGGCAACGCCAGCCATGGCTGCGGGCGCGGAAGAATCCAGGATGCCGGTCGGCGGCTCTTCCTCCAGCAGGCGATACGCTTCCAACAGATTGGGTGTGACAAGCGTGGCGCGCGGCAGGAGTTTTTCCCGCAAAACGGCACGGATCGGAGCGTCGGCGAAAACATCACCACGCCCGGAGGCGAGCACTGGATCCAGGATCAGTGGAATGCCGGGATGCCGGTCGGCGATTTCGGCGACGCAGGCGGCATTCTCCACGCTGCCTAGGACGCCGACCTTGAAAGCGGTGACGGCAATATCCCGCAATAGCGTTTCCGCCTGTTGCCGCACCAGGTCGGCAGGTACGGACGCGACGCGGGCGACGCCCGTCGTGTCCTGCACCGTGAGCGCCGTGACGGCGGAAAGCGGATGAACACCCAGCGCCGCGAGCGTCAGAATGTCAGCCTGCAACCCCGCGCCGCCGGTCGGGTCGCTGGCGGCAAATACCAGAATGGCAGGGGGAAAAACTGCATCTTGCATACCGGAAGGCACGGAAATGGACTTGAAAAGTCTGGTAGATCAATGAATTATTGGATATAATTAAAGCGATTTTACCTGAAACTGTTCGTTGGAGATTTCGTAATGGAATTCTGGCAAAAAGATGTGCCGGATGTTTTCCGTGCCGCCTGGAGACATTGGCCGGCATATGCGTATAGGTAGGCGTTTCATCCGTTCTGGTTTACACTTCGACGCGTCGCATCGCTACGATCAGGGAGGGAAAATTGGCTGAGAGCATAAATCTGCAGGGCGCCAAAGTCATGGTGATTGATGATAGCAACACAATCCGTCGCAGCGCGGAGATTTTCCTGGTGCAGGCGGGTTGCCAGGTGTTGCTGGCCGAGGATGGTTTCGAGGCGCTTTCCAAGATTGCCGAGCATAATCCTGATGTCATTTTCTGCGATATCATGATGCCGCGTCTCGATGGCTACCAGACCTGCGCGCTTATCAAGAAGAATGCTCGTTTCCGCCATACGCCGGTCATCATGCTGTCCTCCAAGGATGGTCTTTTCGACCGTGCCCGCGGACGCATGGTCGGGTCGGACCAATACCTGACCAAACCTTTCACCAAGGACAGCCTTTTGCAAACGGTCAACAGTTTTGTTAACCAGGCCGGAGACGCCTGAAGTCCTCTCGGAAATACCCAGGAGTGCACAAAAAGATGCCTGTCAAAAAGATTCTTGTGATTGACGATTCCCCCACGGAACGCTTTTTCCTGAGCGAACTGCTTGGAAAGAAGGGATATACGGTGCTGACCGCCGAAAATGGCGGGGAAGGCATTGCAAAGGCCAGGGAGGAATTGCCGGATTTGCTGATCGTCGATGTGGTCATGCCGGGATTGAATGGCTACCAGGCTACCCGTATCCTGACGCGCGATGAAAAAACCAAGCATATCCCCGTCATCCTGTGCACGACGAAAGGCCAGGAAACCGACAAGATCTGGGGAATGCGCCAGGGCGCGATCGACTATCTGGTCAAGCCGGTCAATACCGAACATCTTCTGCAAAGAATCGCGGAAATTTCCTGAGCCTTCATCATGGCACGGCGCACCAGTTTACGCGAGTTTCAGCAATACCTGAATGACCGATTGTCCAGCCAGGTCGAGGGGGAGCAGGGTTCTTCCCTGCTCTGCGTCGAGGCTGGTGGACGGCGCTGGCTCATGGATCTTGCCGATGCCGGTGAGATTGTTTCTCCGCCACTGCTTGTTTCGATTCCCTTGGCACAGCCGTTTTTTATTGGTCTGGCCAACATTCGCGGCAATCTTTATGCCGTGACAGATTTTTCGCTTTTCACGGGCGGGACGCCCATACTGGCCAGTGCGCCGGGCGCCAAGCTGCTCCTGGTCGGTGTCAAACAGGGTAGCAACGCGGCGCTTCTGGTGCATCGCATCCTGGGCCTGAGGAAATTGGCGGATTTCACGGCAGGGGAAGCCGCGGAAAATGCGCCTTCGTGGGAAGTGGGCGTCCTGATCGATCCTGATGGACAGGAATGGCGCCGTGTCGACTTGAAGACCTTGCTTTCCGATTCCACATTCATGAATATTGCGGCCTGACTAGGCGGAGACTCATATGGCACTATTTGGCAAAAAGAAACCCGCTTCCACCGACGACATGTCGATTCTGCCGGAATACTCGGCGAACAAGCGCAGCGAGAAGGCCCGGCAAGTCAAGAACGCCCATCAGCAAAGGCGCTGGCTGGTCTCGATCTTCAGCATTCTGGTCGTGGTTATTGGGGTGCTGGTGTTCATGGCGAACAACCAGTCGACGAACAATACCACCTACGTGGCGGCGGCTGGCGACCTGCGAATGTTGTCGCAGCATATCGCCAAGTTGTCATCCCAGGTCATGCTGGCCGACCCCGATGCCGGCGCGCCGTTGCGCAAGGCGCGGCAGGATTTTTCCGAGTTGCTGCAGCGATTGACGGTGGGCGGCGTCATCAAGGGCGTAGATGTTCCGCCTTCTCCGGCCAATGCGGAGCTGGATGCTCTGAAGGCGATCTGGAGCAAGGTGGAGAAAGACACCAACATTCTGATTGCACAGGAAACGAAGCTTGCGAACCTGTCCAAGGGTGTGGCTTTTCTGCTCGCGGGCAACCGCGAGCTTCTGGAACAGACCGAAAAGGTTGCTTCCGGACGTTTCGGCGGGTCGACGCGCGAAGCGGCGGTTGTGAGCCAGATGCTCATGATGACCCAGCGGATTGCCAAGAATGCCCGCCTTTTGATCGGTATCGAGAAAATTAGTCCCGAGGCCACGCTCTTCCTGGCGCAGGACGCCAATACCTTTTCGCAATCCCTGGAATATCTGGCGAACAATGTGTTCGATTCGGCGCAGCGGGAGCATCTGGGACGGCTATCGACCCTGTTCAACGAGCATCTGAAGGTCATCAGCGGTATCCTGCCGGATCTGCACCAGTTGAACCAGTCCAAGGAAGCGGGGGCAAACATCATCCGGCAAAGCGACGATCTCCTGAAAGCGGCGGATGATCTGGCGGCGGCGTATCAGCGGGAATCGTCCACGCAGGTATTGATGGTCGTGATGCTGGTTGTGGGGATTTTCGCGATTTTCATCCTGTTCCGTCTCTTTACGATCTATCGCGCCGATGAACGGCGACGCACGGCGGAAGCGGAAGAACAGCGGGAGGTCATCGAGGCGCTCAACCAGCAAAACCAGAATGCCATTTTGCGACTCATGAATGAACTGGGCGATCTGGCGGATGGTGACCTCACGACGACCGCGACCGTGTCGGAAGACATCACCGGGGCAATCGCCGACTCCATCAACTATACGATTGAGGAACTGCGTGGACTGGTTGGCCGCATCAACGACGCGGCGACACAGGTAACGCAGATGACGGAAATCGCGCGCAAGACATCGGCGGAGCTGCTTGAAGCCGCCCGGCAGCAAAGCAACCAGATCAATGCGGCTGGCGATTCGGCAGTCAAGATGGTGCAGTCCATGAACAATGTGTCTACACAGGCGAACCAGTCCGCCGAGGTGGCGCGCGCCTCTCTGGCCGCTGCCCAGAATGGTGTAGTGGCAGTGGAGGACTCCATTCGCAGCATGAATGAAATCCGCGGGCAGATCCAGGAAACCGCCAAGCGAATCAAGCGACTGGGCGAATCCTCGCAGGAAATTGGCGAAATCGTGGAGCTTATTTCCGACATTACCGAACAGACCAACGTGCTGGCGTTGAACGCCGCCATTCAGGCGGCTTCCGCGGGGGAAGCCGGGCGTGGGTTTACCGTGGTTGCGGAAGAAGTGCAGCGGCTGGCGGAACGTTCGGCAGAGGCAACGAAGCAGATTTCGGCATTGGTGAAAACGATTCAAACCGATACGCAGGAAGCCGTGTCCGCCATGGAGAAATCCACCCAGGGGGTGGTGGAAGGCGCCAAGCGGTCCGACGTCGCGGGCCAGGCGCTGACGGAGATCGGGACAGTGTCGAACAACCTTGCCAGCCTGATTGAGCATATTTCCGCCGCGACCCAGGAGCAATCCAAGACCGCGACCCGTGTGGCCAGCCTGATGCAGGAAATCCTGAGCATCACCGAGCGGACTTCGACCGGAACAAGCCGGACGAGCGAGACCGTAGAAAAACTGGCCACCCTGGCAGCCGAACTCAAGGGATCGGTTGCCGGTTTCAAAGTTAGCTGAGAAAACCATTACCCATGAACGCTGTCACAGACTTTGATCTTGGCCCGCTGACCTGGGTCAAAGGGGAAATCAATCTTGCCCTGGAGCGCGCAACGGAAGCCCTGGCGCAATTTCGCGCCCAGGGTGATGTTGTCCAGCTAAAACTTTGCCGGACGCATCTGCACCAGGTGCACGGCGCCTTGTCCATGGTGGGGTTGCAAGGCGTCGCGCAGGTGACGGAGGCGCTGGAAGCCCTGCCGTCCTGTCTGGAAAGACAGGGGAGCGCCGATGCCGCCGCGCTGGACGCAATCCAGCGCGCGATCCTGGTCTTGCAGCAGTATCTGGATGGGCTCCTGGTCGGTGAACCGAACCAGCCCTTGCGGCTTTTCCTGACCTATCAGGCGCTGATGCGCGCGCAGGGGAAAACGGCGAATCCGGCGGATCTCTTTTTCCCGGACCTCAGCGTGCGTCCGCCCCAACGGGAAGTCGAAGTAATCGCGCCGGAAGCGCGTCTTGCCCGCATTCATGCCGAACGCAACCGTTTCCAGCGCGGGATGTTGGCCTGGCTGCGCCAGCCAGCGGGAAGCGCCGCCAGCCGGAACGGTCTTTGCGTAATGCAGGAGGCAGTGCGCAACATCGAGGCAATGCAAACCTCGGCATCCGTGCGTGGCTTCTGGCGGGGCGCGTTGGGATTGATGACTGCGCTCGTGCATGAGGCGAATCCGAGAGGTGACGCGCGTTACCTCTGCGTGCGCATCGACCTGCAAATCCGGCGGCTTCTGGAAGGCAATCCCGGCGTGGCGGAACGCCTGTTGCGCGATACGCTCTATTTCATCGCGCAGAGCGCGGGTGACGCCGACCCCCTGCTGGCGGAACTGCAAACGACGTATCGCTTGAAAAGCCTATTGCCGACCACCGCGCAAGTCCAGGCGGCCAGCAGTGCCTCCCCGGAAAGTGTGCTGCGCCGCTTCAAGGAAAACATCGCCAACGCGGAAGAACAATGGAACCGTTTCTGCGCGGGCAGTGTCTCGTCGCTGAAAGCGTTCGTTGACAAGACGCACGGCATGGTCCAGTTGGCGGAACAATTGGGCAATGCGGACCTGCGACTGCTGACGGAATCCCTGTACTCTGTGGCGGATTGGCTTGCCAGCCAGCCCGCACAGCAGTCCGAGGGTATGGCGATGGAGATTGCCACGGCCCTGATCCTGATCCAGAACGCGCAGGAGCATTTCAACCGCCTGGGGCAGGATTTCCCGCAGCAGGTCAGGTTGATGGCGGCGCGCCTTTCCGATTGCGCAAAGGGAATCCCGTTATCCAGCGACGCCGTTCCCCTGCTCGATGAGATTTCCCGGCGCGCGCAGGACCGTTTGCTGATGGCACAGGTGGTGCGCGAAATCCAGAACAATCTGACGCAAATCGAGCAGAGCCTGGATGCCTATTTCCGTGATCCCGCCACGATGACGCTGGATTTCAAGACACTGGAAGAGGATTTGCATCAGGTTTCCGGCGCCTTGACGATGTTGGGACACGATGCGGCGGTGGCCTATCTGGATGCCTGCAAGAAATGCATCCTGGCATTCGGCCAGGCAGAGACGCTGGAAACGAAAGCGTTCGAGGATGTCGCCCAGCGGCTTTCCGTCATGGGCTTTTTCGTCGAAGCGCTGCAAAACGGTCCTGTCGACTTTCAGAGCTATGTGCAGCAGTTGCTGAAGCCTGCGGGGACGGCGGAGGAAACCGACGCCGAAACGGAGGAAACTCCAGCGGTCAGTGTCGAGCGCCAGATGGAGCGGCTCAAGACGGAGACCCGGCGCTTGCTTGAAGCCTTCCGGACGAATCCCGACGACGCCGGTCTGCGCGACAGTTTGCAGGCGCATTTGCAAACCTTGCAAAAAGATGCCGATCTGGTGGCGGATCAGGCGCTGGTTTCCCAGGTCAAGGCGGCGCTGGCGACACTCAGGGAAGAAAACCTCGCGCAGACCAGAATCAGCCAGATGGCGGATGAATTCTTGGTGCCGACCAGCTTTCAGCCCGAAGTACAGACCCCCTCCGAGAAAACCCTGCAATTGGCGCACTCCAGTGACGACGCAGTGGATGCGGAGCTTCTGGAAGTCTTTCTGGAGGAAGCGCAGGAAGTGCTGGGGTCCATCGCGGAACGTCTGGAGAGCCTGCGCCAGCAACCGCACGATCTGGATATCCTGACCACGATCCGGCGCGGTTCGCATACCCTGAAGGGCAGTGGTCGCATGGTCGGCCTGAAGGAACTGGGCGAGGTCGCCTGGGCGGTGGAACAAACCCTGAACCTCTGGCTCAACCAGAAACAGGAGGCCTCGCCGGAACTGCTCGATATGATTGCGCGGTCACATCAGGTTTTCAGCGAGTGGGTCGAACACCTGAACGCGCATGACGGGCTTGTGCCTGACTACGCGCCCGTGGTGGATATGGCCAGGCATCTGTGCGGGGGCAATACCGACATCAAGTTGGGGAAACCGGTGTCCACGCCAGCGGAACCTCCACCCACGCCGGAGCCAGACCGGGGGGAGCTGGTAGCCGGAACTTCCATTGACGAATTGCTTGCCCCTGTCGATCTCGATCTGGGTGCATCGGAAGTTCCGGCGGAAACAGGGAATGTGACAGAAGCGGATGCGGCGCTGGAAACCGGGCCGGCGCACGACACGGTGACGGAAGCGGAAAACCTTCCGGAGCCGTCCGGGTCAACGGAGGCGATGCTCGATACCGAAGCGTTTCCTGTTGAAGAAGATGCGGTCACGGAAGAAATTGTGCTGGAAGAAGCGGCTCCGGTAGACGATGGAATCGCGGAGGAGGCAGGGGTCAGGACCGAGGAAGAAAGCAGTGCTTCAGTGGCGGATACGGTGGTTTTCGATGCTGGAGATTTTGCGTTTCCCGCGACTTCCGCGCCAGATACCACATCCCCTGTGGAAGAGGAGGCGGCAACCCCCAAACCGGAATTCGCGGAGGCGGCCAGGATGCCGGAGGTCTCGCCACAGCTTTTCCAGATTTTCCAGGGTGAGGCCCAGACCTACATGGACAGGCTCCATGGCTTCGTCAAGGAACTGGAGCGAGACCCCCGGATGTCAACGCCGTTTGAATCACACCGGGCCGCACATACTCTGGCCGGAATTGCGGGCACGCTTGGATTCAACGCGATTCACGATGTGAGCCATGCCCTGGAAATGGCCCTGGTGCGACGGGACGATTCGATCCAGCCGGAAAGCGTGGAAGGGCGGGAAATCCTGTATCAGACCGTAGACACGCTGGCGGATATGCTGGCGCAATTGGGCGTTGGTCGCATGCCGACCAACGAACCTGCCCTGATCGAAGCGCTTTCCCAAATGTATCCGCCCAGATTCGAGGATGGCGGGAATGCGGGGAATGAGAAAACCGGAGATGCCAAAAATACGGTGGCAGCGGATTTCGCTGTAAACGACACACTGGAAATATCCGGGGAGGAAGAGGCTGTTTCCAGGGCGCCTGCCGTTTCAGCGCTTCCCGCAGCCGGTTCTCTGCTGGGAGATGCGCTCGAATTCGATCTTTTGCCGATTTTCCTGGAAGAGGCCGCGGATTTGCTCAATGGCCTGTATGCCCAGATAACCGCATGGCGTGACGAACCGGAAAACGATGCGCCGCCGCAGGCGTTGGCGCGTCTGCTGCACACATTCAAAGGCAGCGCACGCATGACGGGCGCCATGAAGCTGGGGCAATTCACCCATGAAGTGGAAAGCCGGGTGAGCGAGTTGTCCGGAAATCCGGTAGCGCCAGCGGATTTGGATGAAATCGAAGCTGCCTGCGACATGATGGCGCAGGTCGTGGAATCCTATCAGGCGGGACGTTACGAGATCAGCGGTGCGCTGGCGCCTACAGATGCGGCGCCTGTTCCGGAAATTTCCGTTCCCGAGGAGGACACGGTTTCCGAAACGGAGTTGGAGGAGCCCACGCAGGAAGAAGTGATGTCCGGGGAAACGGAATCGGCGCCCGCACCCGCTTCTTCTCCGGAACAGCCGGACGAAACTGCAAAACCCCAGAGCGCGACCGGGGGGCAGCACCCGGAAGGAGATGCGCGGGCGCAATTGCGGGTGCGCGCCGATCTGGTCGATCGACTGGTCAATGAAGCCGGTGAAATGGCGATCAGCCGTGCGCATATCGAGGGCGAGATGCGCGACCTCAAGGAGTCGCTCCATAACCTGACCGACAATGTCATTCGTCTGCGCAACCAGTTGCGCGAGATCGAAATCCAGGCGGAAACACAGATTCAGGCGGGCGCCGATGCGACCAAGGCCGAATTCGATCCCCTGGAGCTTGACCGTTTTACGCGTTTTCAGGAACTGACCCGGATGATGGCCGAGTCGGTCAACGATGTGAGCACGGTGCAGCAGAACCTCCTGAAAAACCTGGATGACGCTAATGCCGCCATCGTGGCGCAGGCGCGCCTGAACCGGAGTCTGCAGCAATCCCTGATGAGCGTGCGCATGGTGCCGTTCGAAAGCCAAAGCGAGCGGCTTTATCGCCTGGTGCGGCAGATCAGCCGGGAAGTAGGCAAACGCGCGCGCCTGGAAATCCAGGGCGGTCAGGTGGAGCTGGACCGCTTCGTGCTGGAACAGATTTTCTCGCCCCTGGAGCACATGATCCGCAATGCGGTGGCGCATGGTCTGGAATCCGAGACGGAACGCGCGACGCAAGGCAAACCGCCAGTTGGCAAGATCACGCTTGCCTTGTCGCAGGAAAGCAACGAAATCATCCTTGCCCTGTCGGATGATGGCATGGGCCTGGATTTGCAGCGCATCCGCGAGAAAGCGGAAAAGAGCGGCCTGATCCAGCCAGGAACGCAGTTGGAAGACAGCCGGTTGCCCGAATTCATTTTCCGTTCCGGTTTCTCTACCGCGCAGCAGGTTTCCCAGGTGGCGGGGCGGGGTATCGGCATGGATGTGGTCAAGACTGGCGTGACGGCGTTGGGGGGGCGCGTTGAAGTGCTGACCGAGGCGGGCAAGGGAACGACTTTCCGGCTTTATCTGCCGCTCACGCTGGCTGTCACCCAGACTGTGCTCGTGCGCGCGGGGGGGCGCCTGCACGCCATCCCTTCCGCCATGATCGACCAGGTCATGGAAATCCGGGAAACGGTGTTGACCGAAATTCGCAACAAGGACGAAGCGATCTGGCAGTCCCATCACTATCCTTTCCATTATTTGCCGCACCTGCTTGGAGAATATGCGGCGCAGTTGGAGCAGCGTTCCCTGTACTGGATTCTGCTGTTGCGTTCCGGCAACCAGCGGGTTTCCATTCTGGTTGACGATCTGATTGGCAATCAGGAAGTCGTGGTGAAGAACGTAGGGCCGCAAGTAGCGCGCGTGGTGGGGATCGCTGGCGCTACCGTGCTGGGTGACGGACAGATCGCGCTGATCCTGAATCCCGTAGCCCTGGCGTCGCGCGCGCCGACGATGATCGTGCAAAAGAGTGAAGATGACGCGGTTGTGGTGGAGCCGGTGGTTGTCCAGCGGCAACCGACAGTGCTGGTGGTCGACGATTCACTTACCGTGCGCAAGATCACGCAGAAACTGCTGACGCGCGAGGGGTATCAGGTCGAGCTTGCCAAGGATGGCGTAGACGCGATGGAACATCTGGTCGATCTGGTGCCCGACATTATCCTCTCGGACATCGAAATGCCGCGAATGGACGGTTTCGACCTGGTGCGCCACATTCGTGCCGACGAGCGTCTGGACAAGGTGCCGGTCATCATGATTACCTCGCGCACGGCGGAAAAGCATCGCGCTTACGCCATGGAAATCGGCGCCAGCCACTATCTGGGCAAGCCCTACGACGAATCGGAATTGCTGCGGCTTTTGGCGGAATACACGGGTCGCGTCTACGCCGCGGCATGAGACATCACGCCACTTGTGGCGGACACCAGACGATGGGGTAAATGATGAAGGCACGGATAGTCGCGTGCCGAAGACGCGCCGGGATCATGAATTTCCATCTTCCTCTTTCATGAAGCGCGCAAGATAGAATCCTTGGGCGATTGCAAAGACGAACATTAGTCCCATGCCGCCAAACAGCTTGAAATTCACCCAGGTTTCCGTGGAAAAGGCGCGCGCCACGCAAAGGTTCGCAATACCCATGAAAACGAAAAAGGCGATCCAGAACATGTTGAGGCGGAACCAGACAGGCTCCGGCAAATCCAGCTTGTCCTGCATCATCAGACGGATGGCGTTTTTCTTGAAAAGCACCGCTGTGCCCATGCTGCCCGCCATGACCCAGTAGAGCACGGTGGGCTTCCATTTGATGAAGGTCTCGTCGTGGAAGACTAAAGTCATGCCGCCGAAGACAGTGACGAGGGCCAGGCTGATCCAGAGCATTCTTTCAACCTTGCCATGGCGCCGGAAAACCCAGGCGATCTGCACGAAGGTCGCGGCGATGACCACCAGCGTGGCGATCAGGATCGGGGCCTGGTCCGGCGTGGTCTGCCCGAACAGCCGACCGGCCCATTCCGTTGCCTGCTCCGGGTAATGCCCCATGAGCTTGAAAGTGACAAAAAAGAGAATGACTGGGAACAGGTCGAAAAAGAGTTTCATGCGGTCAATGGGAGAATAGGTCCTTCCGGGGAATATTCACACTGTACTGCCAACCAGTCTGTTGTTTTCGATCCGGAATATCGTGTATCGGTACCCCATCGGTATGGGCGCCAAGGGGGTGGCTTCATCATCGTGAACGTCGATTATAGAGTAAGTTGCTCCTGCGTCTCTCGCAATCTGAATGTATTGTTCAATGTTGCTTCGGGATTCGCAAAGTGTATGCAGGATGACGTTCCTGTTCTCCTGAAGCGTAGCCCGGATATTTTCGAATATATCGGAAGCATGCCAGTGAACCTGATCTTCGACGAAAGAAACGACATTGTTGCCAAGTGTGCTGGAAGCGATTGCAATACCTTTTGGGGAGTTGCAACGGACAATATAAAGATGCATGACGATCCCTTAAATATATATCAGAAGTTGTCTTGAAAAAACAGGCGCGAGGAATTAAAAGCAGGCGCGAGGAATTCCCCACAAATCATTCCGGATGACGAATCGAGACGGTGTTTGGACGCGCACAACTTTTTTTCCGCTATCCCTGATAGCGGAAAAAAAGTTGTGCGTTGTGCGTTGTGCGTTGTGCGTTGTGCGTTGTGCGTTGTGCGTTGTGCGTTGTGCGTTGTGCGTTGTGCGTTGTGCGTTGTGCGTTGTGCGTTGTGCGTTGTGCGCGCTCGAT
>JAISME010000026.1 GCA_031276915.1 Zoogloeaceae bacterium | reverse complement strand
ACTTCTTCGACAGGATCATCGTGATCGCCGCCGTCAGCGTCGTCTTCCCGTGGTCCACGTGACCTATCGTGCCGACGTTTACGTGCGGCTTCGTACGCTCATATTTTGCCTTAGCCATTGCCGGTACCTCAAACGTTAAAAGTTAAAAGTCCTTTGCTGCAACTACTCGAATCCATGGTGCCCATGACGTGGATTGAACACGTGACCTCTCCCTTACCAAGGGAGTGCTCTACCACTGAGCTACATGGGCGTCGCGCCTGCCCAAAAACATCGAACCACGACGCCGAGCGGGTGAAGGGAATCGAACCCTCGTCATAAGCTTGGAAGGCTTCAGCTCTACCATTGAGCTACACCCGCGAAACCACACCCGCAACGCCGTGAAAGACTGCCACAGCAACTACATTTCTGGTGGAGGGAGAAGGATTCGAACCTTCGAAGGCTGAGCCGTCAGATTTACAGTCTGATCCCGTTGACCGCTTGGGTATCCCTCCAACTCGGAACCGTTGATTCTGGCATAACGATGGATGCGCGTCAACCATCCATCCGGCTCAGGCGAATATAATAGCAGAAATCATGCCGAAGCTCCCCTGCTTTCGCCGTTTCCCCGCATGGAATTTCCGGTCTTGATCGATCCCGCGCGACGATTCCTGACTATCGGCGCGGGGCAGGACAGCGCCAATAAAATTCGACCCCGACGCCACGACTTCCGGCATGGACAACGATTCGCCCCCTTCGCCCTCTTCCCGGCAGGATTCGCCCTATCCAAGGCAACTGGCGCTCCAGTGCGCGGCGGCTTTCATCGTTCTCGGCCTGGCCTGGCCCTACTGCCTCCTCCGCCAACAATCGCTGCCCTGGCTCGAATCGTCGCTCTTGATCGGAGCGCTGGCCTTCCTGCTCGCCAGCCTGACCGGTCAATACTGGTGGTGGCGGATCATTCACGCCATGTTCGCGCCCGCCGCCGTCCTTTTTTCCAGCCTGAACATCGCTCCGGAATGGTATCTGGCGGCTTTTGTGCTGATGTTCCTCGTCTATCGCGGCGCGCTGACCACTCAGGTGCCGCTGTATCTTTCCAACCGCGAGACCACGCGCGCCCTTGCCGGGCTTCTCGCCGGCAAGCCGGTCGGCAAGATCGTCGATCTCGGCGCGGGCACGGGAAGCGTTGTCTGCGAACTCGCCAGGATGCACGAGGATGTTCAGGTCTTCGGCATCGAAAACTCGTATTTCCCCTGGGCGATCGGTTTCTTGCGCACGGCGGGAATCAAGAACTGCCACTGGACCCTGGGCAGCTTTTGGCGGGTTTCCCTGGCCGAATACGATGTGGTGTATGCCTTTCTCTCCCCTGCTCCGATGAGTCGCCTGTGGCTCAAGGCAAAACAGGAAATGCGTCCGGGCGCCTTGTTCATCAGCAACAGTTTCAGAGTCCCGGAGATCGAAGCCGCCAGCGAAATCGAGGTGGGTGATTCGAGGGGAACGCGGCTCTACTGCTACCGCCTGTAGCCCTTCCCGGCCGATCCGGCGCACGGCGTTTTTTTCGTTTCATCCAGCGGTTCCACCGGATCGCGCGGAGCGGCAAGACATTCCAGCTTTTCCCAGGCCATTCCGAAAATGTCGCGTTCCGTCCGTTTACCCTGTAAAGGGTGTGGCTCATCGCTTTGACTCTTGACGTTGATGCGATTCGAGCACTGTTCGAGGAATACTTTCCGCGCGGAACGAAATCCCGCCGCGAATGACCTTTCTCTTCGCTTCCGGGCGGATCGATACTCAAACGGCGTCGTCGATCCGCCGATCTCCCGAAGCCGTCGAGCGCCCGTCGGGACCGTAAAGATCCAGCCGGTTCTCCTTGCGCAACAGGATTTCAAGCGCCTGGCCGGTATATTGCATGTGCAACTCGATCAATTGCCCATTCAGGCGATTGAGTTCTTTCGCCCGCGCGGCCAGCGCCAGTGTGCGATTCCAGGCGGCGATCGCTTGCTCCTGCCCCGGATGCCTGGCCGACCAAGACTCCATGCCCGCGCGGTTGGGGGCGAATCCGTTGTCGGCCAGATAGCGGCCGCGCCGCTGCGTCAGATCGTTGAGTTTGGCCGCGAGTTGTTCTTTATCCTTGACGGCCGCGACGAGCGCCTCGGTCCGGCCCTCGGTCAGAAGGACCTTCTCTTGCTCCAGGAGGCGGACAAAGCGTTCGACGAAATCCGCTTCCTGGATGATGATTTCCAGAAAACCCGCAAGATATTCAGCCATGGCGTTCGCTCAGGACTGGTACTGCGAGCCGAGCAGTTCCTTGGCCGAAGCGATCAAGCGATCGGCGATGACGCCCGCGTTGATCGAAAACTTCCCTTCGGAAATGGCCTGCTTGATTTCGGCGACCCGCTCGGCGTCAAACGGCGATTCGTTGTTATCGGAGACCGCCAACTGGGACGCCAGGCGGCTCAGCTCGACTTCGTCGGACGCGCTTTCCGTTTTCTTCACGGACGGGCCGCGCGCCTCCTTCGTGATGGGTTGCGTCTTGGTCAGTTGTGTGGCTTGTTCGATCTTCATGGACATGTCCCGGAAAATTTCGTGCTGACACTTCTATCGGCGCGAGCACGTGTAACTTTAGCATTTTTGCCGATCCACCGCCTTGACTGGGGACGACGGGCAAGGCCATCGCCCGACCCCTGGATAATTTTGCCATTTAAAGATATCCAGAAAATATTTGGAACATCGCCGTGAAAATAACAAGCGAAGAATTCTGGAATGTTGCCGTGGCGGCCCGCGAGAAGAAGCAATTTCCCCAGCGCCGATAGCGCCAATTGACCGACGCTCACGGCGCGCTACAAAAGCATGTTTACAACCGAGTCAAAGCAGAAAAAATTGCCAAATCCAGTGAAAACGTGGATGCCGCCCCGGAATTCTCAACGAAGAAGAACCATGAATGGCATTGGAGGCGATTCGCGGCAAATTCAATAAGCATTGAAATCCATTCGTCGTTCACGGGCGGCTGAAAAAACGGGGCGCCCGTGAAGACATGAAAGGCATTGGAACCCGATGTCTCCCCTCAAATTCATGAAAAGAGGAATGGCTTGAGAGGTCTGTCATGGCAAACAAAGAAGAGCATTTTCGGGAGAGGAAATGGAAAATCAATGCAAATTGTAGCGGAGGACTCGTCAATCCAGGGCGATGACGGAGACTTCCTTGCGCCGGGTTCGACAGGTGCTTTGGAACAGAAAGGTCTATTTGTATCTGCCGAGCGCATTCGCCAATCAAGTGTGGCGACCAACCAGCCAGATGGCCGATCATCAGGAGCCTCTCGAAGCGCGGCGCGGATCGGCTCCTGGATTCGCTCAAGCCTTGGTCGGATTGCGGATTTTTGCTATTCCGTCCAGCCAGTCCTCCGCCAATCTTCCATAAATCTCTGCTCGCTTGGCATGAATGGCCTCATTTCCCGCAAACGATCCATGCGCTTGACCCGATGCCTCAAGGCGGCCTCGCCAGAAACCCGCCGCGCCAGCCGACTCAAACTCAGCAGCCCGCCCTCCAGCGCCGCAACGACATCTCCGCTTTGCGGGAGCGGACATCACGGCTTGGGACAAACACCCGAGAGCCTTGCATTGACAGGCATCGGAGCGATTACTATAATCCGCTGTTTTCTCTTTCTGGGTCGGTAGCTCAGTTGGTAGAGCAGCGGACTTTTAATCCGTTTGTCGGGAGTTCGATTCTCCCCCGGCCTACCAAAAATTGACGCCCAACCGTTCTCGGTTGGGCGTTTTCTTTTGTGGATTCCGCACACCGCGCGGGCTTCCGCGCCGTTCTGCGTGTGCCAGCCGTGCCGGGCACAGGCGGCATTTTCTGTCAATGGTTTATGCGTGTGCCGGTGGGAATGGTTGGCTCGCGGGTTTGCTGTTCCAGATTGCCCGTGCAAACCCGCGAGGTCAGCCCCAACGTCAGCCATTGGGCGGGAACGGATCATGGCCGTAGCTGTTGCGTTCACGGATCTGGCCGTCACGCCCTTGGATGAGCATTTCGCTCTGTTGGTTGATGGCGATGTCCCGCGCGCGTTCAATCGCCTGTTGCTGCGTGTCGTGGACGGAGGTGAGGCGGTCGTTGCCTTCGCCGCGCACGCCCCACTGATCACCGCCGTTGATGGGAACGACCCACTGGTTCTTTCCACTCATTTCAAGCACTCCAAAAATTGAAAAGGTCAGGCTCGTGAAGTCGCGCGAGCCTTGGCGCATCGGATGGTGTGATCACGTCATGGCGACCTCCTTTCCCGCTGCCGCGCACGGCATCGCATACAGCCCTGCGCGTTGCTGCGTGACCACGAGCGCGCCGTAGGCGGCATGCTGTGCCGCAGGTTCCGGCTTGCCCTTGTCCTTCGCTTTGGTCTTGAACAGGTCTCTCGGCTTGTCGCTTCCCAATCCCGCGGGCTGCCGCGCTTGATTCGAGGCTCCGCGCCACCACGCGCGGCACGCAATGCTTCGGCACCCTGCTTGAGAATGTTGGTGAAGGTTTGATGATGTGAATGCAGTCCGGCAACATGAATGGCATACCAGAAGCACGGTAATTTCGTGTTCTTGATTGCCGCGAAAAGTTCGTTCCGCAGGGCTTCCTGCTGTACCGGGGCAATATCTGCGATGTGCGGTTTTCCTGACGCGGGCGTGTAGCGCGCCGCGATTTGATCGAATGCGGGCTTCACCGTCGCCAAGCATTCCTCCGGCACCATGATTCCAGCAAAAACGCCGGTTTCTCCGGGGGTAGGTTTCGTCTTGGTCGGCGTAACCCTTGGCTCCCGATTCATCGCGGTAGAGAAATACCTTCGTCACGCGCTCCCCCTGATATTGAAGTTATTGATGCGCAAGCGGGGACAGAAACGATTGCCCCAAACCCGCGCACTCCCGCTAAATCACGTTACGTGAAGTGCCATCGGTTTCTAGCATGAGCAGCGTTTTCCATCGAAACGCCAGCCATGCCAGAACGCGAACTAATATCCATTTTTCCACCAACCGACCGGCCACGCCATGCGCAGCAGGAAATCGCCGACCTGCTGACCGCTGCGTTGCTGCGCCGGCGTGCGCAACCCGAACGCAACGTCCTCGAAAACAGCGAGCGCGTTCGCCTTGGCTTCTGCAGCCAGCGGCGCGTGAATGATAAAAGAATATCCTGCGCCCGGAACAACGGCCAGCTACGTCGAGGAATATGATCATGAAACGCGACAGCATCCGATTTGTGCCGGTTTATGATCAGGCGGGTCTTGACAGAAACGCTGTTCCGCGAGGTCAGCCAGATCGTGGTCGAGGACGGCATTGCGTTTCAGGCCGACACGGTGAAGGCTGCCGAAATCCGCAAGGAGGCCAACTACGCGGGCGTGCGCGTAACGCTCCTTGGCCTGCTGGACAACGCGCGCTGCCCGGTGCAGATCGACATCGGATTCGGCGACGCTGTCACGCCCGCGCCGGAGAACGTGCAGTACCCGGTCATCCTCGACGACATGCCGCAGCCGCAACTGCGGGTCTATCCCCGCTACACGGTCGTCGCCGAAAAGCTCGAAGCGATGGTCAAGCTCGGCATCCTCAACAGCCGGATGAAGGATTACTTCGATCTGTGGGTGCTGTCCCGGCATTCCGACTTCGACGGCACGGTGCTGGCGCAGGCGCTCCGCGCCACGTTCGAGCGCCGGGGCACGGACATGCCGCCGGGCCTGCCATTCGGCCTCGCCGACGAATTCGCCCGGCACGAGCAGAAGAACATGCAGTGGGCGGGCTTCCAGCGCAAGAACGCCTTGGAGTCGATGACGCTGGCGGTGGTGATCGAGGCGTTGTGCGAATTCCTGCTGCCGGTGCCGACGGCGCTGGCGGCAGGCGACGGCTTCAACCGGCAGTGGCGGGCGGGCGCAGGATGGGATGCGGCCTGACGTCAGGCCAGTGCCCAGTTCGATTCCGCGTTTTAGGATCGAACCGCCGACCGTTCGTTGCCCGCGGCAGCGAGCAAATGCGCGGGGGCGTCCCGTTTTCCCTCGGATGCGCGACCAGTGTAGAATCACGCCCACGGTGGCAATGCCCGCGCGGCAGGAAGGTTTCCTCTACCGGGGAACTACACCAGAAATTCCGAAAGTCTGATGTATAATCATCCGGTTTTCGATTTTGCGGGGCGTTAGCTCAGTTGGTAGAGCAGCGGACTCTTAATCCGTTTGTCGTAGGTTCGATCCCTACACGCCCTACCAGATTACGTTTGTAAATCAACCACTTACGCCACTTTCTCAAGTGGCGTTTTTTCTGCTTCGTCCAATCTTGACCAAAAATTGACCGTGTTCGCATGGGCGGCGATGTGGCTAGGTGAGAGGTGGGCATACTTCTGTACCATCTCCATCGTTTCCCAACCACCGAGTTCCTTGAGCACCATGAGCGGCGTCCCTTGCTGCGCGTGCCAACTCGCCCAGGTATGTCGCAAGTCATGCCAGTGGAAATCCTCGATTCCCACGGCGCGGCAAGCGCGCTCGAAAATACGGCGGTCGTGCTGGCCGATGATGAGATTACTCCCATCGCGCGTGAATATATACCGTTTTGCCTGCCGCATGCGCCGCTCGATCACCGCGTAAGCATCGTCGTTGAGCGGCACGGAGCGAGCGCGGCCAGACTTCGCCCGATCATGCGTGATCCAGGCATTGCGGTTCTGGAGATCGACGTGCGCCGGCGTCAAACCAAAAAGCTCGGACTCGCGCAAACCCGTGGACACAGCCACCAGCGCCGCATCGCGCATCCACGGCAGGGACATGGCGCGGATCAACGCGGCGATGGTTTGCTGAGGCTCCCAGCGCACACGGACTTTGGGCTCCCGGTAAATAGGGAGCCTGGGCACAACGTCCAGCCAGCCCCAGTCGACGCACAGATGCAACATGCGGCGAATGGTGGCGATGTAACGATTGAGCGTGGCGCGCGCCAAGGGAGTCGCCGGTTTTTTCGGATTGACGCGATGCGTGGGCAAAGCGTCGACAATGTCATCGGTTGTCAAAGAGCCTATCGGACGCCCGGCGAATCTCTCGCGCCAGAAAGCGATGTGCCGTAATTTCGTGGCGTAATCGCGCTGGCCTTCGGACTCGCGCAGAAACCGCACGGCGGCTTCCTCGAAGCTCTTATAGGGCGCCTCACCAAGTTTTTCCTGCCGCCACATCGAAGCTTTCAGCTTGTCGTGGTATTCCTGCGCGGCCTTGCGATCCGTGGTTTCAGTAGATCGTCTAATTCTTTGGCCGCCTGGCGCGCGGATGTCAAGCTGCCAAACTCCAGACTTTTTATCTTTGCGGATAGACATTCTTCCTCTCCTCCATCGACCCGCAACGATAGCCGGGTCACAGTATGGCGCGGCGCCGACAACTCCGCAAGACGCGAAGGCCAGACGCGCCACACTCGGGAACCTGGCAATCGGAAGCCGATCTGGTGGCGTTTCTCGAAAACCGTGCTGTATGAGAGATTTAAAATGGCGGCCGTCTCGCGCAGCGTGAGGGCGGTTTCGTTGGTCATTGACAGGTTTCGTCCGGATACATCAGGTCGGCAGCGGCTTGCCCAACATTTCCGCGACGTGCGTCAGGCCCTTGGGGGTCAGGTGGCAATAGGGCTTGGCTTCTTCCAGTCCGGTCTTCTCGTTGGTGAAGTGGGCTTCCTTGTACACCAG
>JAISME010000105.1 GCA_031276915.1 Zoogloeaceae bacterium | reverse complement strand
CCTTGTCCGGGTGGAGGTGCAGTTCCGGCGCGACAGGTTTTGCGGCGGCTTCCGCCAGGCGTTGCTCCAGCGCCTCCTGGTCGGGCAGGATTTCGCCGTTCCAGCGCACAAGCTCCTGGTCATCGATGTCGATGCGCGTGATCTCCGGCGGCGTGACGGGCGGCGCGGCGCGTCCCACCGGCAGGTCAAGATGGACGGAATGCAACTGGATGGGGATGGTGATAATCAGCATAATCAACAACACCAGCATCACGTCGATCAGGGGCGTGGTGTTCATTTCCACCATCACTTCCGGGTCGCCCGCGGTGTCGCCCGCGCCAATGGCAATGCTCATTTCATTTCTCCTTCATGGTCTTTCATTGACGGGGCGGCGGCTCGGTGATGAAACCCAGTTTGGCGATGCCTGCCCGCTGGCTGGCTTCCACCACCCGGCCAAAATGTTCATAGGGCGCGTTGCCATCGCCGCGCACCTGGATTTCCGGTTGCGGATCTTGCGTGGCGACGCGCTTTAGTTCAGCAAGCAGCGTCGCCTCGCCTTCAAGGCGCGCTTCGTTCCAATACACCTGTCCATCGCGGGTTACGGCCAGCGTGATGTTTTCCGGCTTGGACTGGCGGGGCTGGTTGTGTTCCCGGGGCAATTCGACCGGCACAGTCTTCGTGACTACCGGGATGGTAATCAGGAAGATGATGAGCAACACCAGCATCACATCGACCAGCGGGGTTGTGTTGATGGCGGAGACCACATCATCGTCTTCCGCCACGTTGCCAATCTGCATTCCCATGGCGTTTCTCCTTCAGACCGAGATGGCGCGGATCGCCTGCACCACTCGCGGCCCCTTGGTGGTGGCGCGTTCCGCCTGGGCGCCCAGGAGCACGGCGTGCAGTTCCGCGCCGAAGGCGTGGACTTCCTCGACCAGCGCCTTGTTGCGGCGGACAAGCCAGTTGTAGCCCAGCACGGCGGGCACGGCGACCGCAAGGCCGATCGCGGTCATGATGAGCGCCTCGCCCACGGGACCGGCTACCTTGTCGATGGAGGCTTGCCCCGCGACGCCAATGGCCGTGAGCGCGTGATAAATGCCCCAGACCGTGCCGAACAAGCCGATGAAGGGCGCGGTCGACCCCACGGTCGCCAGGAAGGCCAGGCCCTTTTGCAGGTTGCTCCGGATGCTCTCGGTGGCGCGATGGATGGAAAGCTGGATCCAGTCATTCAGGCCGATGTAGCCCAGGAGTCCCCGGTGCTTGCTGGTGGCTTCCGCGCCCACCTGGGCGATGAAGCGATAGGCGCTTTTTTCCGGCAGGCTTTGCAGGGCTTCCTCCACTTCGCCTGCCACCCAGAATTTCTCGTTGGCGAATTTCCCTTGCCGGATCAGCTTCTGCTGTTCATAGAGCTTGGTGAAGATGATGAGCCAACTGCCAAAGGACATGATGAACAGGATGATGAGCGTGCCGCGCGCGACGAAATCGCTGCCTCGCCAAAGCGCCTCAAGGCCGTAGGGATTGTCGACGACGACAGTCTCCTCGCCAGTGGACGCGCTGGCGACAGGCGCGGCGGATGGAAGGGAGGCCGCCTGCGGCGCTTCCGCGGCGGCGGCGCTCTCGTCGGCGGCAGGCGCAAGCTCGGAAGCAGGCGTTTTCGGCGGAACCTGCTCCTGCGCGTATGCCGGGGAAAGGGAAAGGAAAGCGGCGGCAAGTATGCCCGCAGCAAGGCGGAAAGAAAGGGGGGAAGGTGTGGAGTGGGACATTGGAATCTCCTTGGGAGAAAAATGGTGGGTAGAAAAAGCCAGAATCGGCCCGAATCAGTTCTCGATCTGGAAGAGGAAGGGCACGCGCACACGCGCCTCATGCCCCTGGCCGATGCAGCGGTATTGGGCGATGGCGTTCATGGCCGCGCGGTTGAAGATGGAATTGCTCGATTGCACGACGCGCACATTGCGGATGGCGCCGGAGGCGGTCACGGTGAATTCCGCCATCACCTTGCCGGAAAGCCCCATGCGTTCGGCCTGTGGCGGCATCTCCACCGGCACGGAACGATGGTTGGGACAGGCGACGGCGATGTTGACCGCGGGCGGCGCGGGGGGCGCTTCCGGTACGGGGGGTGCGGGCGGGGGCGCGGGTTCTGGCGGGGTTTCCGTGACCGTGATGACGGGCGCGGGCGCCTCGACCGGGGTTTCCACCGGCGGCGCGTAGAGCGGCTGTGGTGGCGGCGCTGCGGTCGGCGTCCGGACAACCCGCCGGGGCGGCGGGGGCGGGGGCGGTGGGGGAGGCTCTGGCGGCTTGACCTTTTCGAGCAGATTGACCGAGAGCGGCGCTTGCGCCACCTCCAGTATCTTGCGCCCCAGACCGTTCATGAGCGCGTACCCCAGAACGAGATGGAACAGGGCGACCAGGACGATTCCACTCCAGAACCGGCGTGGGTCACGCTGTTGGGCCGCGTAGTTGGGAACAGTATAGGAATGGGACATGATGCGGATGCGCCCTGGCGCTTACAACTTGGCGATCGCCACTTCCGTGGATTTCACGAGGGCGAGCACATCACTACCGATTTTCAGATCCAGTTCGCGGATCGAACGGGTCGTAATCACCGAGGTGACAATGCCAAAAGGCGTTTCGACCTCGACCTCGGAAACCACCGGGCCAAGAATGATTTCCTTGACCGTGCCGCGAAACTGGTTGCGCGCGTTGACAGCTTGAATGCTCATGATGAATTACTCCTCTTGTGGGTGGCTATTTCTTCTTTCCGATCCCTTGAGCGGAAAGAAGCGGGGTCGTGAAATCTTCCAGAAGACCAGATCATAGTGACGGGGACAAGAAAGCGGAAATAACAAATCCAGATATTGATATAACCTCATGAAACCAGAATTCGCGTGGAAGAAGGCGCGAAACCGGAAAGCCCGTTTTCCGGGTCGCCGCCGTTCCTGCGACGCCCCGGCAGCGGCAACCTTGTGGAAAAACGGGGCCTTCATGTGGGCAAGGCAAGACAGCTTCATTCCGCACGGGCAATGACTTCCGCCCGTCCTTTCTGCAAAGCCGCCAGCGCCGCTGCATCCAGCGTGGAGCGGAAATCAACCTCCACCCGGTCGATTTTGCCCGTGAAGGGAAAACCCCGTTCATAGGGGCCGACCTGCGAGCCGGTGTCCTGCCCCACATCCAGACCTTCGCCGCTGATGGAAAACACGAAATCCACGGTTTTCTCGATGTGTCCCTGCGCGGTTTCCTCGCCATTGACGAGGATTCGCGCAAGGCCGCCCTTGCCGATGGTGCTTGTGCCGCCGTCGTAGTCGAAGACGAGTTTCAACGCGACCTTGCCGGAGGGCAGGGGTTTGTCGGCGGCGACCTCGTAACGCTCGCGCCCGTACCAGTTGTAGTGATAGACGGGGC
>JAISME010000035.1 GCA_031276915.1 Zoogloeaceae bacterium | reverse complement strand
TAAAAAATTATACTGGCGGCGGTTCCATCGTCTGGGGCTGTTTCGTGAGCAAGACCAGCAAAATCAAGTCTTTCAGGGCGATTGCCAAGTATATCCCCAGCAGATGCCGTCACAAGAGTGCCGCCCTGCCGAACTGAGGATCAAGTCCAATACGACATGTGACAGGCACGCAACCAGCAGACAGCCCGGAATCAACCGCCTCGCAAGAAGCGGCTCCGGGCACTTCAGCAATATGCAACGCCACGGGCTGCTGACAAAATCCCTCGGGTAGCGAATCCCGGGGGATTTTTTCCATTCTCGCAAAACGAACTCCGGTCTGGAGCCTCGACCGTAGATCAGGAGTTCCTTTGTTGTCGCCTCCCTTGTGGGCCCTGCCCCTTGATTGCTTCCCCGCGCTCCAGGCGCACGCGAATATGACTTTCATGACCGGCGTCGATCCACCAGCTCGGCGCAACCGGCGGACAAGAGGTATCCCGCGTCGTCGGCAGGTCTATACGTTATCCGGTGCGTTCCTTTTGCCGTTCCTTCGGCACGTTCCGGGACGGGCGGCTCGAACCACTTGCCTATGCAAAGCCCCGATGTGGCCGGGTCCGGCGCTTCCGTGGATGGCCCCTCTTTCTGGTTTTTCCTGTCTTCTTTTGGGAGCGCGCGATGAATCTGGGTGCTCTTTGGCATGTTGCGGGACAGGTTTTCATCCATCCTGCCACGCACTTCGCAGTTGACGTCTGCAAACCGGATCGATAGAATCGTTCCCCTTTCGATTCCCCGATAGCTCAGTTGGTAGAGCGCCGGACTGTTAATCCGTAGGTCCCTGGTTCGAGCCCAGGTCGGGGAGCCATAGAGACAATGGCTGGCTGTGCGTGGTGTCGCGGGTTTTGGGGTTCAAACCATGGAAGTGCAGTAGACTAGGGCGCTCCTGGACACATGAAAAACAAGCAAACTGTCATGAATGCTCTCCCCGACACGTCTCGCTCCGATGAAAACACCACACATTTCGGTTTCCAGACTGTGCGGGAAAGCGAAAAGGCCAGCCGGGTGGCAAATGTGTTCGACTCTGTCGCCAGTCGCTACGACCTGATGAACGACCTCATGTCGGCAGGGTTGCACCGGCTCTGGAAATCCTTTGCCGTTTCCCGAAGTGGTGTGCGCGCGGGCGGGCGCGTGCTCGACATCGCGGGAGGCACCGGCGATTTGTCACTGGCTTTCGCCAAGCGGGTGGGCGCATCTGGCCAGGTTGTTCTGACCGATCTCAACAACGCCATGCTCACGCACGGACGGGATCGCCTGATGGACAAGGGATTTGCCGTTCCCGTCGCGCAGTGTGACGCCGAAAACATTCCTTTCCCGGACAACGCCTTCGATTGTGTCACGGTGGCTTTCGGCCTGCGCAACATGACCCGCAAGGACAGGGCGCTCGCGGAAATGCGGCGCGTGCTCAAACCTGGTGGCCGCCTGCTGGTCCTGGAATTCTCCCGCGTCTGGAAACCGCTCGCGCCCCTTTACGATTTCTATTCCTTCAAGATCATTCCCCGCATGGGACGACTGATTACGCGAGACGCCGCCAGCTATCAATATCTGGTGGAATCCATCCGCGTGCATCCCGATCAGGAGGAACTCAAGCGCCTCATGGAATCTGCAGGTCTTGAAAAAGTGGAATATTTCAATCTCAGCCTGGGCGTCGTCGCCTTGCACCGGGCGTTCAAATTCTAGGAAACCGTCATGTTTCCGTTGCTCGCTTCCATTTTGTATCCCGCGCTCATTCCCGCCCTGAATCATCTGCTGGCGCAAGCATGCTGGGCGCGGACGCGTCTTGCGCCCTTTGCCGGAGAAACAGTTGGCATCGCGCTTGGCGAATTGCGTCTTGGGCTGGTCGTTACCGGACATGGCGATTTTGCCACGCATGCATTCGCCCCGGATGACACAGCGGCTGTGCATATCGATTTTCCGGCGGACACGCCGCGCCAACTGCTGGGAGACTTGTTCCGGCAGGATGCGCCCAATCCCTGGCGTGAGGCGCGGATCAGCGGCAACGTGGAATTTGCCGAAGCGTTGAACTTCGTTTTCCGCAACCTCGATTGGGATGTGGAAGCCGACCTGGCGCGCGTGGTCGGGGATATTGCCGCGCATCGCCTGGTTCGCCTGGGACACGTCCTGCGGCAGCGCCTGCAACAGACCGGAGCGGAATCCGTCGCTCGTCTGGGTGCGTTTGTCCGTGACCGGGCGGACTTTCTGGTTGCGAAACCGGACGCGCAGGGGTTTTCACGCGCCCTCGAATCCTTGCGGGATGATCTGGATACCCTGGCGGCGCGCGTGGAGAAACTGGCTCCGCGTGCAAGACAATACGTCCGGACCGCCGGGAACGGAACATGATTCTTGGATAGGATCGCCATATGCGTTTGCCATTTTCTTTTCGTATCGCCCTGTCGTTCGGTCTTGCGTTATTCGTTTCCGCCTGCGGCTTTCACCTGCGCGGCGCGTCCGAACTGCCATACCGGAGCTTCTACGTCGCCATTTCGCCCGACATGGAGCGCGGCGCGGAATTGCGCCGGCAGATTCGCGCCCATCAGCCGGACATCCTGGTGGAAGACATCCAGAAAGCCGACGGCGTCTTCCGTGAGCTTGGTTACCACACCGATCGTATCATCGCGGCATTGAACGTCGAGGGACGCGCGCGGGAATACCAGTTGCGTCTCACCTATACGTTCCGCGTGGAAGACAACAAGGGCGCGCCACTTACGCCGGTAAACGAAATCGTGCTTACGCGGGAAATCACTTACGATGACAACCAGTTGCTGGCCAAGGACCAGGAAGAAAACTTCCTCTGGGAAGACATGAGCAAGGATCTGGCGGCCCAAATCCTGCGCCGTCTGGCGTATATGCAACCGCAGACCATCGCGCCGGGTGTGGAAGCGGACGACTGATGCGTCTCAGGGGGGAGCAACTCGTCGCGCACCTGGCGCAACCCCTGAAACCGCTGTATGTCGTTTACGGTGATGCGCCGCTCCTTGTGCTGGAGGCTGCCGACGCCCTGCGCGCCACCGCCCGGGCGCAGGGGTATGCGGAACGCGCCGTCCTGACCGCGCTTCCCGGCTTCGACTGGGGCCAGCTTGCCATGGCTGCGGGAAACCTGTCCCTGTTCGGCGGCAAGACCCTCATTGACCTGCGCATTCCCAACGGGAAACCTGGCAAGGAAGGCGCGGCGGCGCTCGTCGACTACACACACCGCAAGGGAACGGATGTGGTGTTGTTCGTCACCCTGCCGCAGCTTGACTGGAAAGAGGAAAAGGCCGCCTGGTTTTCCACACTGGACGATCACGGTGTCATCCTGAAGCTCGACGCGCCGCCGTTCGCGGAACTGCCAGGCTGGATCGCCGGCAGGCTGGCTCGCCAGCATCAGCGAACCGACGCGGAAGGGCTGCGATTCATGGCCGAACGGGTGGAGGGGAACCTGCTGGCGGCGCACCAGGAAATCCAGAAACTCGCGCTTCTCTATCCGCCGGGACATCTGACGGAAGCGCAAATCCATGATGCGGTGCTGAATGTCGCGCGCTACAGTGTCGACGATCTGCGCGAGGCGCTCCTGTCCGGCGATCTCGCCCGCCTCGCGCGCACGCTGGCAGGATTGAAACAGGAAGGCGAAGCGCCGGTCCTTGTCCTCTGGGCCATGACAGAGGAAATCCGCGCCATCGCCCAGGTCAAGGCGGGATTGCGCCGCCTGCCGCCAGAGGCGCTCTTCAGGGAATTGCGCATCTGGGGTCCGCGCCAGCACCTGCTGCGCCGTGCCGTGGATGCGCTGGAAGCCAGGACCGTCAAATCCGCCCTGGAACATTCCGCGCAACTGGACCGCGTCATCAAGGGACTGGCGACCGGTGATGCCTGGGATGGCTTTTTGCGCCTGGGATTGATGCTCGCGCGGAATCGGACGCGCCGGACGGAAAACTTGCCGCCATGAACAGCCGCGACCGTCTTGCGTCTGGAGCGCCGGAACCGTCATCCGCCTGTCACAAAATCCGTCTAGAGTGCGCGCTGTTTTCTACAACGAAAGGCGCGAATCATGAAACCGAAACAACGAATGACACAATTGCTCGCCGTGCTTTGCCTGGCGGCGACCGGCATTGCGAACGTACAGGCGCAGGGGACAAGGGACGTAACCGGCGCCGGGGCGAGTTTTCCCGCGCCGCTCTATATCAAGTGGGCGGCGGAATACAACAAGGCGACCGGGCATCGCATCAATTACCAGTCGGTAGGCTCCAGCGCGGGCATGAAGCAGATCGAGGCGAAAACCGTGGATTTCGGCGCGTCCGACGCTCCGCTCACGGATGCGGTCCTGCGTGAAAAGGGCCTGCTCCAGTTTCCGACGGTGGTTGGCGGCATCGTTCCCGTTGTCAATCTGAGAGGCATCGCGCCGGGAGCGCTCAAGCTCAACGGTCAGGTGCTCGGCGACATTTACCTGGGCAAGATCGTGAACTGGAGCGACCCGGCCATCGCGGCGCTCAATTCCGGTCTCAAGCTGCCGGATTTGCCCATCGCCGTTGTTCGCCGCGCCGACGGATCGGGAACGAGTTTCGGTTTTACCCATTACCTGAGCGCCGTCAATCCCGAATGGAAGGAGAAAATTGGCACAGGTACGGCGGTAAGCTGGCCGGTCGGCCTTGGCGGCAAGGGGAACGAAGGCGTCGCGGCTTTCGTTGGACGACTCCCCGGCGCGATCGGCTATGTCGAATTCGCCTACGCCCGGCGCAACAAACTGATCCACGTTCAGTTGCAAAACCGCGCGGGCAAGTTCGTCCAGCCCTCGGAAGCGAGTTTCAAGGCCGCTGCCGCCGGCGCGGACTGGAAAACGAGTTTCTACCAGATACTTACCAACCAGCCGGGTGACGCCTCCTGGCCGATTACTTCCGCGACTTTCATCCTGATGCAAAAGCGCGCGGAAAAACCCGCCCAATCCACCGCCACGCTCGCGTTTTTCGACTGGGCCTATAAAAACGGCGACGCCATCGCAAGCAGCCTGGACTACATCCCCATGCCTCCCGAAGTCAAGGAAATCGTCGCAAGATCATGGCAGACGATCATCGACGTGTCGGGCCGGCCCGTGAGAAAATAACGCACCCCTTCCTCTCCTGTGGGGCCCGTAAGCCAGTTTGCCGCGATCGCGCGGCGGCTGGCTCTTTTTTTCCAGCGGGAAGCGGCGCGAGTCGGGAGACAAGGATGCGGGGACGCGCTATTCGATCCGGAAGCGCACTGGCAACACCGCGTCGCCCAGGCCGCCGGCAGGCAGGCTTTTGAGCGCGCGCGCGGCGCGTTCCGCCGCTTGATCCAGGATGGGATGCCCACTGCTTTGCTCGGTCCGCGCCGCGATGACATTGCCGTTTTCATCCAGGAAGATGCGGATCCAGGTTTCCCCCTCCAATCCCTGCTCCACGGCTTCCAGCGGATAAAAGCCTTCCTGGCCGGCAAGCCGGCTTAATTGCTGGTGGGCGGATTGGGCGGCGCCGGGCGGCAAGCCGTCCGGCGTGCTGGAAAGGACGCCAATGTGGGCGCATCCTTGACACGCGCGAAGCCTGGACGGGAGGGAACGCGTCCTGGCTGGAGGCGGGGGACGATCCCGGAGCGCGGGCGCTTTGATCGTCTTCTCCGGCGCGTCCAGCACCAGTTCCGGCAGGGGATGTTCCGGAGGAGGCTGGACGGGAAACACGGGAGGCGCTTTCACTTTCAATGTCGCGCTGATGGACGGCGGCGCAGGGGGAGAGGGCGCGGGCCGGGATGGCAGGAACGGCAGGGCATGCAGGCAGATGGACAGCGATCCGGCCACGAGGAGTGCGCTGGAGATGGCCGGTTGCGCCGTGTCCATGCGACAATCCGTCCTGGATTCGACGGGAGCTGATATGTTGATTTCATCTGGCGGCGGCTGGCGCGCGCGCTTCGGCGTTCTGGCGGGATTGTTCATTCTTGCCTGTTCGGGCACGGCCTCGGGGCAGGTTTCCAGCGAAAAGCCGGATTTTACGCCACCCGATCCCGTGCGCTTCGGGAACGTCATTGAAATGGGGGATGTCGCGCAGGTGGAAAGGTGGCTGGACCAGGGGCTCGATCCCGATTACCGGGCGAACAGGATCGGCACGGGCCTGATGATTGCCGCCTGGGAGGGGAACCTGCCGATGCTCGCGTTGTTTTTCGAGCGCGGCGCGGACGTCAACAGGGTGAATCAATCCGGGGAACAGGCGTTGTTGCTGGCGGCCTGGAAAGGACACCGGAATGTCGTGGACTGGCTTCTGGCGCGTGGCGCCGCCCTGAATCGCCCGGCGGGACAATGGTCGGCGCTGCATTACGCGGCATTCTCCGGGCACCGGGATCTGGTGACGCATCTGCTGGAACGGGGCGCGGAAATCGACGCGCGCAGCCCGAATGGCTCAACTCCCCTGATGATGGCGATTTACGAGGGAAAACCGGAGGTCGCCAAACTGCTCATCGCGCGCGGCGCGAATACGCGCTTGAAGAACGAATGGGGCGATGGCGCGCTGGAATGGGCCATGCGTTTCAACCAATTCGACATGGCGCGGCAAATCGGTTCGCTGGAAGAATTCGCCGCCGCCGCCAACCAGCCCAGGGAGAGTTGGGGAGAGGATCGGCGTTCGGCTGCCATGCCGCCCGATCTGGAAAAACTGATTCAGGCCAGAAGCTATCTGGCCGACAAGGGCCTGTCCTTGACGGACATCGATCGCAACATCGCTGCCCTGCGCGCCCGTTACGCGAGAAAGAGTCTCGGACGGGATGTGCCGCCGCGTTCCTCGGCGCTGGAAATTTCCGCCCGAAAATCCAGCCCCGAACAGCAGAAAGCCAGGATGGTGACGCAACCAGCGCCGTATCGCCTGCCGCCGCGCGCGCCCGGGAAATTGCCGCCGCGCGCGAAATGAATCCCCGGTCGTCGCGGCACGCGCCCTTCGCCCTTGGCAGCGGTTAGGAACCGGGCAATTGCGGTTCTGGGGGCGCAAGAAGAGTTCGGAAATCCAGCCTGTCGTTCTACGCGTCAGGTCGGCTCCCGAGGAGCGCCAGCAACGCGCCTTCGCCGCCATCGCGGGGCTTGGCCTGGCAAAAGGCAAGCACTTCGGCGCGGTGGGCAAGCCATTGCCGGGTCAGGATTTTCAGGACCGGCTGGCCGCCGGGAGAGGAAAGTCCCTTGCCGTGGATAATGCGCACGCAACGATTGCCGCGCAGCAAGGCCACGGCAAGAAAATGGCTCAGGGCTTCGCGGGCAGTCTCGCGGTCATGGCCGTGCAAGTCCAGCTCGGCCTGGACGACCCAGCGGCCCCTGCGCAGGTTGACCAGCGCGCGCCGGGACACACCGGCGCGCAGGAAAACGCTGTCATCGTCATCCATGTCCAGCCGGTCTTCCACGGAGAGCGTGCCGGCAAGACTCTCCTCCAGGACCTGCCGTTCATCCCGGCAACGCTGGCGCGGCAGGGGAGGCGGACGTGGCACTGCGATCTCGGCGCGGTCCGACGGCGGCAGGGGGCGCACGCCTTCCATGGCGGCGGCAAAGAGCGCGCGCTCTGCCTGATCGGGCTCCACGGTCTTTGCGGCGGGGAGGGTTTCGGGACGCGCGAAGAACGCCTCCCTCAGGGCATCGCATGCCGGGAACTGGGCGCGCCGCGCCATGATGCGCTATCCGCGTTGCAGCCGATCCAGGTAGCGTTCCGCGTCCAGCGCGGCCTGGCAGCCGCTGGCGGCGCTGGTGATTGCCTGCCGGTAGATCGGGTCCTGCACATCGCCGGCGGCAAAAACGCCTTCGATGCTGGTTTGGCTGGCGTTTCCGTGCCGGCCACCCTGCGTGACGATGTAACCATGCTCGAGTTCGAGTTGGTCGGCAAAGAGCCCGGTATTGGGTTTGTGACCGATGGCGATGAAGACACCCGGCACGTCGATCCGCTCCACGCTCCGGGTCTTGAGACGCCGGACCTTGAGGCCGGTAACACCCGTGTCATCGCCCAGCACCTCGTCCAGTACGGCGTCCAGCACCAGGACAATCCGGTCCTCCCCGACTTTCCGGTAAAGCTGGTCGACCATGATTTTCTCGGCGCGGAAAGTGTCACGGCGATGAATCAGGAAGACCTTGCTGGCGATATTGGAGAGATAGAGCGCCTCTTCCACGGCGGTATTGCCGCCGCCCACGACCGCGACGGGCTTGTCGCGATAGAAAAAACCATCGCAGGTGGCACAGGCGGAAACGCCCCTGCCCATGAAAGCTTCCTCGGACGGCAGTCCCAAGTATTGCGCGGACGCACCCGTTGCGATGATGAGCGCATCACAGGTGTAGGTTCCGCTGTCGCCTGTCAGGGTAAAGGGTTTCTGCGTGAGCCGCGCAGTATGGATGTGATCGAAAGCGATCTCGGCGTCGAAGCGCCGGGCATGGGCTTCCAGACGCTCCATCAGTTCCGGTCCCTGGATGCCCGCGGCGGCGGGCCAGTTGTCAACCTCGGTGGTGGTCATCAGTTGTCCGCCTTTCTCAAGGCCGGTAATCAGCATCGGCTTCAGGTTGGCGCGCGCGGCGTAGATAGCGGCGGTATATCCGGCGGGGCCGGAGCCCAGGATCAGCAACGGACGATGATGGGATGATGTATGGGACATGGGTTTGCGCGCACGGAAAGAATGGAAAACCGCGGGGGCGGCCAGAATCGGAAAGCAGGCCCGACATCTTGAAAACGGGAGGATTCCAAAAGCGGATTTTTGGGAACCTCGCTGGAAAACACCGCAGCGGGCCCGCTGCCCGGTCGAACTGTCTACAACTTGCGTCAGGGAGCGGGGATGCTATCAAAACGATCCCGGGCGGTCAATTTGGGGGATGCCGGGTATTGAACGAACAAGGAATCAGCGACAGGCGATTCATGCCTCCCCTCGTTCTCCGCACCTGGAAGAGCTTCCTTCCGGCCTTTGCACTGGATTCTTCGTTCATCCGGATCACCGCGGACAATGTCTCAGAGGCTGTTCACAATCATTCGAAACGGTTAAAACTGCTGGAATTTGAGGTATGGGCACTCCGGAGCGCGCTTTGAAAAAATCTGGTTGGCGCGGCCCGCGCCAGAAACGAAAGCGCGCCAATGATCGTGGGCCGCTCGCCCGCGAAAGCAGGTCTCCGCCAGACTCCCCATCCCGGATATATCGATGAAACACCGCGTTTTGGCCCGTGGAGCGTTGGCGCAGTCAGCGTCGGGCCGGTGAAGCAAGGAATCCGCCGAAGGGGCAAGGACCAGCCCGGTGACGGGTTGCGTGCCTAAAAATCCGCTGTCTCCGGATGCGGTCCGATTCGGCCTCCCGCGTGATCGAGCGTTGCCAGCCATGTCATGTCTTCAGCATCCAGCCGGAAATCGAAGACCGCGAAATTGGCGGCGATCCGTTCCGCCTTGACAGACTTGGGAATGACCAGGAGATTGTTGTCCAAATGCCAGCGAATAACGGTTTGGGCTGGCGTTCTGCCATGTTTCCGCGAGATTTTCAAGACACGTTCATGGGTAAGCAGCGTTCCTTGCCCCAATGGACTCCAGGATTGCGTCAAAATGCCATGCTCCCGGTGAAAGGCTTGCAGTTCGCGTTGCTGGAAATCCGGATGCAGCTCGATCTGGTTGATTGCCGGAACCACGCCCGTTTCATTGATGACACGCGCCAAGTGCGCAACTTCGAAATTGGAAACCCCGATGGCGCGCGTTCGTTTCTCGGCGAGCAGACGGACAAGCGCGCGCCAGGTGTCGACATAACGGTCCTGGCGCGGCGCGGGCCAATGGATCAGATACAGGTCGACGTAATCCAGCCCCAGGCGTGCCAGGCTTTCTTCGCAGGCGCGCAAGGTTGCGTCGTACCCGTGGCAATCGTTCCAAACCTTGGTGGTGACGAAAAATCGATCGCGCGGCAGTCCGGAGACCTTGAGTCCAGCGCCGACGCCGGTTTCGTTACCATAGACGGCAGCGGTATCGATCAGGCGATAACCGGCTTCCAGCGCTGTGGCTACGCAAGCGGCGGCTTCATGGTCTGGCGTCTGCCAGGTGCCCAGTCCCAGTTGCGGGATGGAAATCCCGTTGTTGAGTGTCAAAAAGGGTTGCTCCATGGGAAATCTCCACATAGGGGAAAACATCCTTGCGCGTAATCCTTTCGTGATGTCCGCGCGCTTTCCCAATCGTCTCACAGAAGCCGGGGGCCATCGTGGAACCGTTCACGCAACGGCGACCCGGATTGCCTTTTCCTCGCGTTTCGTATGCCGCATGGAATACGGCGCGTTATTCCGGTTTGCCTGCAAAATCGATCAGCGCCTGCGTTACGCGCTCCTTGATCGCCAGGCGGTTTTCGGTAGCGAGGCCGTAACGGTTTCCGAGCGTCTCGTAATCCTCGGGTGTCAGGGTGACGGTGAGTCGCAGACGCTTGGGCCGGCGGCTCACGGCAAGCCCCAGAATGTGGCGGATCTGGTCGGAGTTCGAGAGGTTGTTTGCAAACGCCGCGCGGCGTACTGCCTCGAGCACGGCAGCCTCCACATCGAAGGCCACCTGCACCGCATGCAGCGCCGCGTCCGATCCCTGCCAGCGCGCCGGTTTTTTCGGAGCGCCGCTCATGCCCTGGTTTCTTCGTCCACCACGGTCTTGGCGTCACGACGGGCACGAATGCGCTCCATCACCTTTTCCTTGCGATGGACGTTCTCGCCGATGCCCGCTTCCGCGAGTTTTGCTTCCAGCGCCTTCGTTCCCAGTTCGCGGTCCAGCGCCTCGGCGGCGGTCATGCGATCGGAAAGATCCTCATGGCGTTTCTTGATGCGCTCCAGCGATTCCTTGGCGCTCATGAGCTTGGAACCGGAGGAACCGATGCTTTCCGAAATCGTCTGCGTGGCCTTGTAGACGCTCTCCGTGGTCTTTGCCATCTGCACTTCGCGTTCGTGCTCACGAATTTTCGCATCCGAGACCTTGATGAGTTCCTTCAGCCGGTTGGCCTGGAGCGCGTATTCGGCATGCAGTTGCGTCTGCCTTTCCAGATCGGCTTCCTGTTCTGCGACCTTGGCGGCGGCTTCCTCCGCCAGGTCTTCCTTTCCTTTTTCCAGGGCTTCGAGGGCGAGGTTTTCCAGCCGCGCGATTTCCGCGCGCGCGCGCTCGATTTCGCGGGCGCTTTGCATTTCCTTCGCCATGACGCCGGTGAGATCGGCCTTTGCCCTGGCGATCGCGTCGCGCGCGTCGCGGATTTCCTGTTCGTAAATACGCGCGCCGTTGGCATCGACGATGCTTTCGCCCAGCTCGCGGGCGCTTCCCTTGATGAGGGTTGCGATTTTTCCGATGACGCTCATGGTGTGACTCCTTTCACAGTCCGTCCAACAAATGACCAAAAATTTCGCCCGTCACGTTCAGGGCGGCATCTCCCAGGGATTCCAGCGCATCCAGGACATCACCGCCAGTGGATCCGCCGACATCCGGAAGATCCGTTCCGGCTTCCGGGCCATCCATCCCGCTTTCCGCGGGGGTTTCGCGGGCATGGTTTTCCGCCGGTTTCCCATGGCCGGAGAAAAAGGTATCCGCCGGAAAATCGCCGTCCATTTTCGATTCCTGGTGTTTTCCCGCGTTGTTTCCGGGCGACATCGATGCGAAATGACGCCTGCTCATTGCCGGTTCCTTTACAGAAGATAGGGGGAAAGCGCTTCCAGGGCATCCAGGGCGTTGTCGCTCAAGGTCGCCACATCGTCGGCGATATCCTCGGCGCGCGCGTCGCGGGAAAGTGCGCCGAAGAGCACATGGCGTCCCTCCACGCGGCCGAAGGAGGAAAGCGGAATCGCGGGATTCAGGTCCAGCATCGTTTCCAGCAATTCCAGCCGCTTTTCGGGCACGATCTCCGTATCGTGCCAGAGATAGCAGATACAAAGAATCTGCGCGTCGGAAGCCGTGATGAAAATCGGCAACTCCTCGCGCCCGCCGATGACCACCTGTGCGACCGGAATCGTTCCGGGAATCGGTTGCAGACTGACCGGCGCGCCGGAAAGCCGCGCGCCGATCAGGACATCCAGGCCTTCAAGACGTTTTTGCAAGGTTTGCATGCTTTTTTCCTTCATGTAGAAAGATTGATACAGGGCATGCGCGCACTGTAGCAGGGGTGACATGAAATGTCAAGGCATTTTATGCCACCCAGCCGGTTGACATGCGCTTCGAATAATAAGAGGATCATGACCCATGGCTTGCGTGGGTTGAAGCATGGGTTGGAATGCGACGCTCCTTGACGCAATCCATTTCCCGCTCCCGAACAGGAGGAACCCATGTCGAAAGCCAAAGTCACTTTTTCCGATACCGGAACCACCCTCACCGTATCCGCCGGGACCCGCCTGATCGAGGTTTCCGAACAGGCGGGCGCGCATCTTGTCTGCGGTTGCCGCGAAGGGGAATGCGGCGCCTGTCTTGTGCGCGTTGTCTCGGGCGCCGAATATCTTTCCGAGCCCTCGGTGCTGGAAGATCAGGTGCTAAAGGAGCTTTCCGTCCCCTGGGATCAGCGCCTCGCCTGCCAGGCGCGGGTATTGGGCGGGGAAATCGTGGTGAAGCCGGTTTGAGCGCGTCTTTGACGAAAACACGCCCGGAGTTTCGGTCATGACAATCCGGGAGGGGAAAAGAACCCCTTCCATCCGCGATCGAACCCCCGGTTTCCGGGCCGGGGTTTCAGCTTCCGCGCCGATTTTTCCGAGCGGGATCGCAAGCCGGGGATTGTTTGCGCTCAATCCTGTTTTCTTGCTGTGCGCGTTATTCCGGTCCAGTTCCTTTTTGCCTTGCCGACCGTGCAAGCCGACAAGGCACGATCCAGCCCGGGAGCCGTGACATCCTTTTCGGGAAAGTTATTCACTATTGTGCGTTGCCCTTGTAACGACAACTGGAAGGCAGGTACTTGGCAAGCTTGTGGAACTCCTTTATGTTCTTGTTGCTCAAGGTGCAGCCCCAGACGATGGAACCCGCATTGTTCTGCGCCACATCATTTTCCAATGGGTATTGCGGAAAGCCACTTGCTTGCAGTTTGCCGAACCCGGGAGTCAGCAGAAGAGCGATGCCCAGCCCGTCCAATGTTTTGTTCTTGCCACCATAGATGATGCGGACTGCGCCATTCCACCCCTCTGATGGGTCGGTCATTATTCCGTTGATTTCAATTTTCTTCACGTTGTGTGTTGGTTTGAACTCATAGCCGATATAGCTGTTCTTGGGCGCCTTGCCGGTGCCGGGATAGTGAATGATGGGTAGCTTACTATTGTTTGACCAGTGTTCGGTAACCATGATCTTGGCGCCTTCCGCGAGACTCAAGCCTTCGGCGACATAGGCGCGGATGGTGTACTGCTGGTAGGCAGGCAAGGCGATGGCGGCAAGGATGCCGATGATGGCGACGACGATCATCAGTTCGATGAGCGTGAAGCCACGTTGAAGAGTGTGTACAAGATGTTTCATGATGATGCTCCTTTGGAAAGAAAAAAA
>JAISME010000015.1 GCA_031276915.1 Zoogloeaceae bacterium | reverse complement strand
GAGCGCGCCAGCGTGGAAACGGCGGCAATCTGCCCCACGTTCAGACGCTCGTCCTTCTCGAACAGCAGCACAATGCGCTGCCGGTGTTCATCCCCCAGCGCCGTGAACACACGGGACATCGACTGCCATTCCGGGGGGATTGCATGGGTGTAGCTGGATCTCATATCGATAAGTTTAGTTATATCGTTATGTAACGTCAAGCGGAATCCTGAAGATTTTTCCGTCGGCGGGGCGGACTGGCCGGCCCGCCTGTGGGTGTTCGCCGCGCGCGGCAAGGGCAACGGGGATCGCGTCGTTATTGCCTGGTTGGCGCGTTGCCCATTACACCGGGCGAGGCCACGCGCCCACCAATGCGCCCTGGAAGCCGAAACCTGTCCTGACACGGCGGCGATGCCCAAGTACGTTAAAATCCTTCGTTTCAGCCTTCACCCGACATGATGAGCGCGCGTCTTAGAGAAATTCCCTACAACTACACTTCTTTTTCCGACCGGGAAATCGTGATTCGCCTTTTGGGCGAGGAGAATTGGCGGATTCTCGACGGGTTGCGCGGCGAACGCGTGACCGGGCGGTCGGCGCGGATGCTGTACGAAGTGCTGGGCGACATCTGGGTGGTGCGACGCAATCCCTATCTGGAGGACGATCTTCTCGCCAACCGGGAACGGCGGGAAGCCCTGATCGACGCGCTCTGTCACCGCCTGCGGGAGGTGGAAAAGCGCCGCGCCGCGACCGAATCCGAGGCGCCGGAACGTGGCGTCAAGGTGTCGAAACTGATCGGAGCTGCGCATGAAGCCGTGCGGCAGTTCGAAGACTGGTTTTCGGAAACCTGCCGGCTGCGGAAGAAAACGCTCCGAATCCTGGGACGCCATACCCGCCGCGACAACATCGCTTTCGACGGCCTGTCGCGCGTCGCGCATGTGACAGACGCCACCGACTGGCGCGTGGAATATCCCTTCGTGGTGCTGTATCCGGACACCGAGGCGGAAGTCGGCTCGCTTGTCAGGGGCTGCATCGAGGCGGGGCTCGCGATCATCCCGCGCGGTGGCGGCACGGGCTACACGGGCGGCGCGGTGCCGCTCACGCCGCATTGCGCCGTAATCAACACGGAAAAACTCACCCATCTTTCGCAGGTGGAGGAAGTCGTGCTTCCCGGCCATGTCGAGCCCTGCGCCACCATCCGCACCGGCGCGGGCGTGGTCACCGACCGTGTCGCGGAGGCGGCGGCAAAGGCGGGACGGGTGTTCGCCGTCGACCCCACCTCGGCTTCCGCCTCCTGCGTGGGCGGCAATATCGCCGTGAACGCCGGCGGCAAGAAGGCCGTGCTCTGGGGTACGGCGCTCGACAACCTGGCCTGGTGGAAGATGGTGACGCCGGATGGCGACTGGCTGGAAGTGGAGCGCATGAACCACAACCTCGGCAAGATTCACGAGCAGGAGACGGTGACCTTTCGCCTGAAACGCTTCGGTTTCGACGGCAGGAAGCCGCGTTCCGAGGAAATCCTGGAAATGCCCGGCGCGCGCTGCCGCAAGACGGGGCTGGGCAAGGATGTGACCGACAAGTTCCTGGGCGGTCTTCCCGGCGTGCAGAAGGAAGGTACGGACGGCATCATCGTCGCCGCCCGCTGGGTGCTGCACAGGATGCCGCCGGTGACCCGCACCGTATGCCTCGAATTTTTCGGGCAGGTGCGCGAGGCCGTCCCCTCCATCGTGGAGATCACCGATTATTTCAAGCCGGGCGGCAAGGGCCATATGGCAAACACGCGGCTCGCCGGGCTGGAGCACATGGACGAGCGCTACGTGAAGGCCGTGGGCTACGCCACCAAGGCAAAACGGCATGGTCGTCCCAAGATGGTGCTGATCGGCGACATCGCGGGCTACACGGAGGACACGGTGATGGCCGCCGCCTCCGAAGTGGTGCGCATGGCGAACACGCGCGGCGCGGAAGGGTTTGTCGCCGTCTCGCCGGAAACGCGCAAGAAATTCTGGCTCGACCGTTCCCGCACTGCCGCCATCTCAAGACACACCAACGCCTTCAAGGTAAACGAGGATGTGGTGATCCCGCTCCCCCGCATGGGCGAATACTGCGACGGTGTGGAGCGCATCAACATCGAGCTTTCCATCGGCAACAAGCTTGCCCTGTGCGACGCGCTGGCGAAATTCCTGCAAAGCGACCTGCCGGTCAAGGTGGGGGACAGCAAGCTGGAAAAGGAGGTGCTGCTCGGCGAGCGACGCGAGCAGGCGCTTGAACACATCGCCCTCGTGCGGGCGCGCTGGCAGTGGCTCCTGGATCACCTCGACCTGCCGCTTGCGAGGGCCGAGGCGCGTTTCACCGAATTCGGCATCGTCGCCGGACCACTCGAGAACAGGGCCGAACAACCGACGCTTTTCCATCGCCTGCAGGATTATTCCGTGCGCGTTTCCTGGAAGACAGAATTGCAGGAACCGCTGGCCATCATTTTCGATGGTCCCGTGTTCCGCCCGCTCTCGGAGAAACTCGCGGCCATCCAGCAGGAAGTGCTGCGCGGACGGGTCTTCGTGGCGTTGCACATGCACGCGGGCGACGGCAACGTACACACCAACATCCCGGTAAATTCCGACAACTACGAAATGCTCCAGACCGCCAACAAGGCGGTGGCGCGCATCATGGCGCTCGCCCGTTCGCTGGACGGCGTCATCTCCGGCGAGCACGGCATCGGCATGACCAAGCTGGAATTCCTGCCGGAAGCGGAAATCGGCCCGTTTCGCGCCTACAAGGCGAAAGTCGACCCCGAAGGGCGCTTCAACAAGGGAAAACTCATGCCCGGCGGCGGCATGGAGAACGCCTACACGCCTTCCTTTTCCCTTCTGGGCGCGGAATCGCTCATCATGGAACAGTCGGAGGCCGGGCGCATCGCCGCCATGATCGGGAACTGCCTGCGCTGCGGCAAGTGCAAGCCCGTCTGCACCACGCATGTGCCGCGCGCCAACCTGCTCTACAGCCCCAGAAACAAGATTCTGGGCGCGAGCCTCCTGATCGAGGCATTCCTCTACGAGGAACAGACCCGGCGCGGCGTCAGCCTGCAGCATTTCGCCGAATTCAACGACATCGCCGACCATTGCACGGTTTGCCACAAGTGCGCGAATCCCTGTCCGGTAGACATCGATTTTGGCGACGTCACCATCGCCGTCCGCAACTTCCTCCGCAAGCGAAGGAAAAAGACCTTCTCGCCGGTCGGCTTTCTGGCGATGTCCTTTCTCTCCCTCAAGGACCCGAGCGCCATCAAGGTGCTGAGAAAGCTGATGATCGATCTGGGCTACCGGGCGCAGCGCCTGGGCTTTCGCCTCGGCAAGTCCCTGGGCATCATCCAGCATTCGGTCAAGCATCCGCCCGCCACGCGCGGACGCCCGGGCGTCAGGACGCAGATCATCCACTTCCTCAACAAGCCCATGCCGCACGGCATTCCCGCCCGCACCTCGCGTGCCTTGCTGGACATCGAGAGCGACGTTGTCATCCCCGTGATCCGCGATCCGCGGCAGGGCGTGGAGGAAACGGAAGCCGTGTTCTACTTCCCCGGCTGCGGTTCCGAGCGGCTTTTCAGCCAGATCGGCCTTGCGACCCAGGCCATGCTCTATCACGCGGGCGTGACCACCGTCCTGCCGCCGGGCTATCTCTGCTGCGGTTATCCGCAGAGCGCCGCGGGCGCGGACGACAAGGGCCGGCAGATTGTCACGGACAACCGCGTGCTCTTCCACCGCGTCGCCAACACGCTCAACTACCTGGACATCAAGACGGTGATCGTTTCCTGCGGCACCTGCATGGACCAGTTGCAGAAATACGAGTTCGACCGCATCTTCCCCGGCTGCCGCCTCCTGGACATCCACGAATACCTGATGGAAAAGGGCGTCAGGCTCGCCGATTCGGACGGCGCGCGCTATTTCTATCACGACCCCTGCCACACGCCGATGAAGACGCATTCCCCCCTGAAAGTCGTAAACGCCCTGGTCGGCGCGGCGAACGGCGCGCGCGGCGTCGCGCTCTGCGAACGCTGTTGCGGCGAATCCGGCACTTTCTCCGTCACCCGCCCGGATGTGGCGACACAGGTGCGTTTCCGGAAACAGCAGGAAATCGAAAAAGACGCCTCCGCCCTGCGCACGGACGGATTCAGGGGACAGGTGAAAATCCTCACCTCCTGCCCCTCCTGCCTGGAAGGTCTGTCGCGCTACCGGGAGGACGCCAGAATCCGCGCCGACTATGTTGTCGTGGAAATGGCCCGCCGCCTCCTGGGCGAACACTGGCTGCGCGACTACGTGGAAAAGGCCAGCCGGGGCGGAATCGAACGGGTGTTGCTGTGAGGTGGCTTCGGAAGGATTCCCATGCCCTCTTGTCCGCAGGATGGAGGGTATGGGTGCATAATTGTCCAGGGTCCGCGGAAGCCGTCCGCGTGGCAAAAAGGTTTCCAATCTACATTCAGGATATGCGATGCGTGTGACAGTCGATCAACGGGAAGTCTATCTCTACACCGGCGGCAGACGCCTGGCGCTGGAAGCCCTGCGGGCGGAAATCGCGGCGGACGCGCCGGTCGTGCTCTTCATCCACGGCGCCGAGCTTGACCATTCCTGCTGGCTCCTGCAAAGCCGCTGGTTCGGACACCACGGTTTCCTGGCGCTGGTCCCGGATTTGCCCGGCCATGGCAAAAGCGCGGGTGAACCCCTGACCTCCATCGAGGCGCTGGCCGACTGGTGCCGCGCGCTTCTCGATGCCGTGGGCGCGACGAAGGCCAGCATCGTCGGACACAGCATGGGGTCCCTCATCGCGCTGGAATGCGCGGCGCGCTATCCGGATCGCATCCTGCGCGCGGCGCTGGTGGGAACGGCAATTCCCATGCCGGTCGCGCCGGTTCTCCTCGACGCGGCGCGGGACGATGAACCCCGGGCGGCAGCGATGATTAACGCCTGGTCATACGGGTACGGCCAGATGGGGGGCAGTCCCATGCCCGGCATGTGGCTGCTCGGCATGAACAAGCGCCTGATGGCGCGCCAGTCCAGGGGCGTGTTTTACCGGGATCTTGCCGCCTGTGACGCCTACGCGCGCCCACTTGCGCGCCTCGCGGAAATTGCCGTGCCGACGCTCTTCGTCTCGGGCGGCCAGGACAGGATGACGTCACACAAAATCGCGCAGGCCATGTGCGAAAAGATTCCGGGCGCGCGCCAAATCGTCATCCCCGGCAGTGGTCACGCCCTGATGGCCGAATACCCGGACGCTGTACTGGACGCCCTGCGCGGTTTCATCACGGCCTGACGGGCCATGTTCGCGCTGGTCCTGTTCGAGCCGGAAATTCCGCCCAATACCGGCAACATCATCCGTCTGTGCGCGAACACCGGCGCGGAACTGCATCTTGTGGAGCCCCTGGGATTCCGGCTGGAGGACAAGGCACTGCGCCGCGCCGGACTGGACTATCACGAATACGCCCCGGTACGCTGCCACGCCAGTTGGCAAGCCTGCCACGCCTTCCTGGACGCGGAGGGACGGCGCTTCTTCGCCCTGACCACCAGGGCGAAACGCTGCCATGCCGGGGTCGCCTACCGGCCCGGCGATGTCTTCGTTTTCGGACCCGAAACCCGTGGCCTGCCGCCGGAAATGCTGGCAGAATTCCCCGCCGATCACCGCCTGCGGCTGCCCATGCTGCCGGAAAGCCGCAGCCTCAATCTTTCCAACGCCGCGGCGGTCGTGGTGTTCGAAGCCTGGCGGCAACAGGGCTTTGCGGGGGCATGATCCGCGCGGATTGCTCTCAATTGCCGTCCGCGAAACCGCGCGCGCGACGCAGCAGGATACGCTGGCCAGCCAGCACAAGAGCCGCTCCCGCGAAACCGCGCGCGCGACGCAGCAGTGCTCGCCGCGTTGACGGATTTTTGCCATGCACCGCGAAACCGCGCGCGCGACGCAGCAGGCGCAGACTGTTCGCCACGACAAGGAGCGTCGCGCCCACATCGGCGAACACAGCCGTCCACATGTTGGCGATGCCCAGGAGCGCCAACGCGAAAAACACACCCTTGATGACAAGCGCAGCGGCAACATTTTGCGCCAGCACCGCGTGCGTGGCCCGCGAGAGCCGGATGAACCGCGGAAGCTTGCCAAGGTCGTCGTCCATCAGCGCCACATCGGCGGCTTCGAGCGCCGTGTCGGCGCCCATCGCGCCCATCGCGAAACCGATGTCGGCGGCGGCAAGCGCCGGAGCATCGTTGATGCCGTCGCCGACCATGCCCACGATTTCCTCTTTCCCCACGTTCGCCGTCTTGCGTCCAGTGACGATCCGGTATTTGTCTTCGGGCAGGAGTTCGCTCTGCACCACGTCGATGCCCGCCTCGGCAGCAATGGCCCGGGCAGCCGCGTGATTGTCGCCGGTGAGCAGGACCGGCGTGATTCCCATTGCTTTCAGCGCGGCGATGGCCATGCGACTTTCCGCGCGCACGGTGTCGGCGACGGCGAAAAGCGCCAGTATCCGATTGGCGTCGCTCAGGAAAACGACCGTTTTCCCCGCCTCTTCCAGGGCGTCGGCGCGCGCCAGGGCTTCCGGCGTCGCGGATGCCGCGCGCGCGTGAAGTGTCCGGCGATTGCCGAGGACAAGAAGCGTGTCGCCGATCCTGCCCTGGATGCCACTGCCGGGAAGCGCGGTAAATTCGTCGACCGGCAGGTGTGGCAAGGCTCCCAGCGTTTCCTCCCGCGTGAGCGCCCCGGATACGGGATGATCGGAACATGCCGCCAGGGAAACCGCGTATTGCAGGATCGTTTCCCGCGCCGGCGCGAAGACCGCGCAATCGACGTACGCGGGCCTGCCTCGGGTCAGGGTGCCCGTTTTGTCGAACGCCACCCAGGCAAGTTTCCGGCCCATTTCGAGATGAACACCGCCTTTCACCAGGATGCCCATCCGGGCGGCGCGGGTCAGGCCGCTGACGATAGCGACCGGCGTCGAGATCACAAGCGCGCACGGACAAGCAATCACCAGGAGGACCAGCGCCCTGTAGAGACAATCGCGCCACGCGGCGTCGAAGAAAAGCGGCGGCGCGATGGCCACGACCAGCGCCGAGACAACGATCACCGGCGTGTAGAAACGCGCGAAACGGTCAATGAAACGTTGCGCCGGCGCCTGCGCGTTCCCGGCTTCCCCGACCAGTTGGACAATGCGCGCCAGCAGGGTTTGCCGCGCCGCCGCCGTGACCCGGAATTCGAACATGCCGGTTTCGTTCAGGGTGCCCGCGAACACGGCGTCGCCCGCTGTTTTCTCGACGGGCAGGCTCTCCCCGGTGATGGTCGCCTGGTTTATGGTCGATTGTCCGCGCACGATTTCGCCATCGAGCGGGATACGCTCGCCGGGACGCACACGCACGATTTCCCCCGGCTCGACATCCGCCACCGCGCAGGTTCGCCAGCCGCCCTCCCGTTCCACGCAGGCGGTTTCCGGCGCCATTTCAAGAAGCTTTCCGATCGCGTGCCGCGTCCGGTCAAGCGCCCTTGCCTCCAGCCGCTCCGCGAGCGTGAAGAGCGCCATGACCATCGCCGCTTCCGGCCATTGTCGCAAGACGAGCGCGCCGGTGACAGCCAGCGCCATCAGTGTGTCGATGCCAAGCCGCCCGGCAAGGAGCGCGCGCCAGCCCCGCAGGTACACGCCCGCGCCGGAGAGCGCAATGCCCATGAGCGCAAGAAGCGCCGCCAGCCATTCGGCATACCCGAACGCCGCCGCGTGGACGATCTCGGCCAGGCCGGCCAGGGAAATCGCCAGAATGAGCGGCCACCATTTTTCAGACGGCGCGGCAGGCGCGGCGCCGGTCGCGCAGCACGCGCGGCATCCCGGAGAGGACATGTCTGGACTCCTGTAAAAACCATCGTTTGCGCTTCTTCCCCGATGCGGCAATGGTGCTGGCGCCAAACGGAAGAATCGGCTAACGTCTACTAGACACTCTGTAGTAACTTCAGGGTCAAGCGTTTTTTTGGAGCGGACACATGAAAATCGGAGAATTGGCGAAACATGCCGGTTGCACGGCGGAGACCATCCGTTTCTACGAAAGGACCGGGCTGCTCCCGAAAACATCGCGCACTGCGGGAAATTACCGGTTCTACGACGAAAGTCACCTTGAGCGCCTGCGCCTGGTCCGCAACTGCCGCGCCCTGGGCATGGCGCTGGGGGAAATCCGCGCGCTTCTCGCGGCCACCAGCGATCCGCATGCCGACTGCGCGACGGTCGACCAGCTCCTGGAAGCGCACATCGGACACGTCGCGGCGCGCCTTGCGGAACTCGCGCATCTGCAGGAACAGCTCTTGGTGTTGCGCGCGCGTTGCCATGACGGTACACAGGCCGTGCGGGATTGCGGCATCATCCAGGCGCTCAACGGGACGCCCGATATTTGTCACCTCATGTGACGCATTTTGCCACTTTTCGCGTTGTCGTGGCGGGAGGGGCGAAAGCGGAATGCAATGAAATCAATGCGTTAATGGTTTTGATGGTTTCTGGCACATGTCTTGCGTGCAGATTGCCATGATGAAGCGGAACATGACAGGACAGGAGCGGGAAGTGGAAAAGACGGTTGTCGGGTCTTCCCTGTGCGCGCGATCGCCAGACTTTCAGCCTGGCAATCGCGCGCGCACGACGTACAACGTGAAAATCTACACCGTTATCTGTGGATAACGGAGAAGATTTTTCGGCGTCTGGATAACGCCGGGTTTTCCCTCTCTTCTCCTCCAGTCTTTCCTTCCCCTTCCGATTTCCCTTTCCTTTCCCGGTTTCTTTGCTTGTCCTCGTTTCACCACCCCGGTCGCGGGCGCATCCCCTTGTTCCCGCGATCACGCCCCAACCCGTCATTGCGAAGGCCGCAGGCCCGGTCCTGCAGACAGCAATTTTTCCCGCAATTCTCCAAACCTTCGTGCCAGCCAAACCACAGCACGGAGCCGAAATTGCCGCGCCATTCCTGCACGCACACCCACAACGCCAGCATGAGCAACCCGCCGCCCGCCGCCGCGCAAATCTGCCGTTCCTGCTAGCTTGCCGGACGATGCAGCAAACGTCTTCCCTCGCGCTCATTGGCGAAGACCAAGAAAAAGAATCCGACCAGGCACAGCACAAACGCCAGCACATCCCAGCCGACCGAAACAATGGGCATCATGACGCGCCTCCTTTCAGCTTCTACCAGCAAAGTCCAACCGCGACGAGCGTCCAGAGAATCAGCCATCCCCAAGTCCGCGCCACGCTTCGCGCATGAAAAATCCACAGCAGCAGGGGCGACGGGCAAAGGCTGGCAGACGCGGGTCAATGAAGTGATGTGCGAATGGGTAAAAACGCATTCAGCGTAAGTCTTGCGGGCGGCAATCAATCTGCGGGCGATCATCAAACTGCGGTTGGCGGCGTGGTTCATTGGGCGAGCGATTCCCGATATTCACCGGTTGCCCCTCTGGTCTCTGGAACCTCCCGCCTGCCTCGCCCCCGCAACACCCAGACCATCGCGCCGAACGCTGCGCCGAAGGCGAGGAAGGTCAAATCCACCGCCGCCAGTGTCCAGTCGCCGTGGGCGATGGTGGCGAATAGGTGTTTGTCGGTGGTGAGGAGATTCAGCACGGGCAACAACGCGAAGGCGGCGGCGGCCAGCATCAGGAGTTCCAGCCAAGCGCGTTTGGGGGGACGGAGCATCGTGTAATAGGCGATCCATGCCCAGACGAAAAAGAGGGCATGGATTTCCCATTCGGCGCGGTCGGCCATCGTGACGGGCAATAGGCGATTGGCCCAGAAATAGGCGGCGACGGCGATGGGCAATCCGGCGAGGGTGGCGATGTTGAGGGTTTCGACGAGGCGGAAGCCAAAACCCTGACCTCCGTTTTTCAAAGTAGCGGGCGCATCTTGCTCCCGTCCATTCAACACGGGGGAGCAGGATGCTCCCCCTACTTTGTTTTCTTCTCGCTCATGCCTTGCCCGTCTCCGTGTCGTCCACAAAATCAAGCCGGTGGCGATCAAGGCGCAGCCCACCAGGCCGGAAATGAAAAAGAGCCAGCGCAAATCGGCTCCGGCGAACATGGCGCGGTGCAGGCTTGCCAGATACCACAGGGCTTTCCACGCCGGGGCTTGACCGTAGGTATTCTCGATGTCCAGCCGCTCGCCGGTTTCGCCGTCGAAAATGAGCGTTTCCTTGCCAGAGAATGGAAATTGCGTCCCCCAATGCCGACCAAAGCTGACATGCAGCTTTCCCTCTTTGCGTTCGATGGACATTTGCCCAATTTCCCCCGTCCCCAAAACCTTTTCCGCCTTGGCGACGATTTCCATGATGGGCGCTTTCGGGCGCGTTACCGGCGGCGGAAATTCGCGGACTTTTTCCTCGTCCGGAAGTGCCACTTCGGGCGCAGGCATGTAGCCGTGCAGATTGAGCGCCAATCCGCTGTACACAATCATCAACAAGAAGGGCAAGGCTGTCAGGCCAAAGATGTGATGCGCGTCCAGCCATGAGCGCGTCCCTTTGTTGGGGCGAAAGGTGAAAAAATCCTTGAAAATACGCTTGTGCACGATCAGCCCGGTAATCATGGCGACAAACATCAGCATGGAGAAGATGCCGACAATGTAAAGGCCGGTATCCCTGCTCATGTAGCGCAGCATGTAATGCGCATGGGCAAAGAACTCCCCGCCTTCCGTGACGCGGGTTTCTGTCGGGATGATGACCTTGCCCGTTGCCGGGTCAAGCCGTGCTTTCCCGACCAAACCGCCCGTCCCCCACCGGCGAACTTGCAGCCAGGATTGATACCCGCGCAGGCCAGCGCCTTGCCTTGCGCTCGTATTGCCGATCCGGCGACCGTCCGAAGGAAAATCGATAATCCATGCATCAACGGGTTCGCGCTGTTTTTCGAGAAAGTCCAATGCCCTCTCCGCCATTTCCGCCGCTGGCGGATATTGCTGCTCCACCCGCAAAGAAAGCTCCGGCTGCATCCAGCGCGTGATTTCGTTGTGGAAAACGGCGGCGCTGCCGGTAACGAAGACAAAAAACATCACCCATCCGGCGAGTAAGCCCGTCCAGGTGTGCAGCCACGCCATGCTCTGGCGAACGTGTTCTTTCATGGGAATGTCCTTTCAGGAAAAATGAAACTGCTAGAATGCCCGCCTCTTTTATTGATATTGAAATATCCGCGATGACCCACATCCTCTCCCCGAAATACGATGAAGTTTTCAAGATGCTGTTTGGCGACGAGCGCAATACGGATTTGTTGGTCGCCTTCCTGCGCGCCGTGCTGCCCCTGCCCGATGACGATTACGAGGAAATCACCCTGATGAATCCCTTCTTGCCCGGCGAC
>JAISME010000093.1 GCA_031276915.1 Zoogloeaceae bacterium | reverse complement strand
ATGTACATGTCCATCATGGCGGCCTTGGCGCCGCCCGCTATCACCAGCCCTTCGGCGATGTAGGCACGGATGGTGTACTGTTGATAGGCGGGAAGCGCGATGGCGGCGAGGATGCCGATGATGGCGACGACGATCATCAGTTCGATGAGCGTGAAGCCGCGCTGGAAGGTGTGTACAAGATGTTTCATGATGATGCTCCTTTGGAAAGAAGAAGAAGGAAGAACAAAAGAAGCCGCGAATGCGTGAAAGACACGCGCCCGCGACCGGGGTAGTGAAACGAGGAAAAGCAAAGAACCCGGAAGGAAAAAGAAAACCGGAAAACCCGGAAGGAAAAGATGAGGTCCTGCGGACGGCAACCCTGCGGACGGCGATTTGTCATTCGCGGAAGTGGGGAGAGCATCCCGCTCCCCACGTCTGAACGGGAGCAGGATGCTCCCGCTACTTTGCTGTCATCCCACCTCGTCATTGCGAGGTCCTGCGGACGGCAATTTACGACGTGGCAATCCACGCGGCGGTTCAGTTTTCCGAAACGCTGGAACAGGTCACGAGGCCGTCTGGATTGCCACGGGCCTTCGGCCCTCGCAATGACGAAGGTTTGGGGAGTTGCGGGAAAAATTGCCGTCCGCAGGACCGGGCATGCGGTTCTCGCAATGCCACATTGGGGCGTGATCGCAGGAACAGGGGGAAATGCGCCCGCGATCGGAGTGATAAAACGGGGAAAAGCGAAGAAACCGGAAGGGGAAGGAAAGGCTGGAGAAGAAGGGAGGAAAAACCCGGCGCTCTCCAGACGCCGGAAAATCTTCTCCGTTATCTGTGGATAACGGAGAAGATTTTCATATTTGCCTGCTGCCTGCTGCCTGCTGCCTGCTGCCTGCTGCCTGCTGCCTGCAGCCTGCAGCCTGCGATTATTATGTTTGCATATTCCGGTTTGTCAAGTCTTTTTACACTTTTCCCCGCATTCCGTCCGCACATATTGCATGCGTGCAACACAGCGGATGTTCCAGGCGATGCTTCTGAAAACGGCAGGGTGGAGAACATGATGAATCGCTTGTCCGACTTGTCAGGAAAAGAAACCGGAAAGATACGAGCAACTTCCGTGCCTGCAAAACCCCGCACTCCCAATCCCCGCCTGTACGCTCGTATCCACGCCATTTCCCTCCCCGACAGCACAACCGCACCCCCTCCACAAAGTGACAAATTGCGCGCATCAAGTAACAAAAATTGTCACAGAACAAGGAAGCAACTCCTGCCTTCAATCGCCCTCAACCGCCCACATGCGTCCGCGCACGATATGCGTATGAGATCATCGGCGGGACATTGCGGCTCGCCGCGCCGGGAATCCGGCTTTCTTCGTGGTCGCCGGGCAAATCCGTTTGTCGCCTCATGGACCAAAATCTTGTAATAGACGCTGCCTACAGCGTTACCCGTCGAAAATCCGAGAGAAGCTGCGCCAGATACACGTTGAATCGTGTCGCCAGCGCGCCGTCGATCACGCGATGGTCAGCGGTGAGGGACAGGGGCAGGATAAGACGCGGCTGAAAAGACTGCCCATCCCACACGGGTTTCATGGCGGATTTGTTGACGCCCAGGATCGCCACTTCCGGCGCGTTGATGATTGGCGAAAAGCTGGTGCCGCCAATACCGCCAAGGCTGGAGACGGTAAAGCTCGCGCCCTGCATGTCAACAGGTTTCAGCTTGCCTTCGCGGGCCTGTCTGGCGAGTTCTCCGGTTTCCGCCGCGATTTCGAAAATTCCCTTCCGGTCGGCCTCCTTGACAACCGGCACAACGAGACCGTTCGGAGTGTCGGCGGCAAAGCCGATGTGGAAATACTTTTTCAGGATGAGTGTGTCGCCGTCCAGCGAACTGTTGAGTACGGGGAATTCTTGCAACGCCCGCACGCATGCCTTGATGAGGAAGGCCAGCAGGGTAAGTCTTGCGCCACCTTCTCCGCTTTCCTTGTTGAGCCGGACACGAAAGGCTTCGAGATCAGTGATGTCGGCGTCTTCATGATACGTCACGGCGGGAATCATCACCCAGTTCCGGGCGAGGTTCTGGCCGGAAATTTTCTGGATGCGCGACAAGGGCCGCGCATCGATTGCGCCAAACCTGGCGAAATCCACCTTGGGCCAGGGCAGGAGATCAAGGTGGCCTTCCGGTCCGCTGCCTGCGCTTGTGTCTCCCTTGGAAGTCATGATGTCCTTGACGTGGGCAGTTACGTCTTCCCGGAGAATGCGTCCTTTGGGACCGGTTGGCGCGATCTGGCGCAGATCGACCCCGAGTTCCCGCGCATAGGCGCGTATCGAGGGAGACGCGTGCGGAAGGTTCGCGGATGACGGTTCCGCGGCAGGCGATGTGGTCACGGCAGGCAGGGGCGTGGCGCGCTCCGCTTCCCGCCCAATTTCCCGGACGGCGGGCGCCACATCCGAAATGGACTGTTGTTCGCGGCATCCCTCGTCCTTCGTCTCCCGCACCCTGACCAGCAGACTGCCTTCGGAAACCTTGTCGCCCGGTTTCACCAGCACTTCCTCAATGACGCCAGCGATGGTGGCGGGCACATCCATCGTTGCCTTGTCGGATTCCAGCGTCACCAGGGTATCGTCCACGATCACGGTATCGCCTGGCCTGACAAAGACGTCGATCACGGGAACATCGGAAAAATCGCCAATGTCCGGAACCTTGATATCGGTAAGTGTGGGCATGATGGAACTCCTTGGAAACTGTTCCACATTGTACGAGACTGGAACGGCTTTTCTATTGTCACGATTACAAACGCGCCTTGGAAACCAGCAGCGCCACGCCGGGAAAACAGCGTTCGCCTCCGCCTGGGGAATGCTTCCCGAACAAAGGAAGAACGCCGGGCGGAGGCACCAGCCGTCCGCGTTGGTGAACAGTCTCCTATGCCGTGCCGGACGCGCCCAGGGCGCGGTTTGCCACTTCGAACACATCGCGGGAAAGACCGGGATGGTCGCGCAGGCGTTCGAGTGCGGCGCGACCATGCGCGCGTCGCGTCGCGTCGAACGCTTGCCAGCGGTCGAAAGTCCGCGCCAGCCGGGAAGCAACCTGTGGATTCCTGGCGTCGATCGTGAGTATCTGTTCGGCCATGAAGCGGTAACCCGCGCCATCGGCGGCGTGAAACCGCGCGAGGTTCGCGCCGAAGGTGCGGACAAGCGCGTAAATCTTGTTGGGATTGCCAGGATCGAACGCCGGATGACGAGTGAGCGCCTCCACCACGGCCAGCGTGTCCGGGCGACGACTGGCGGCTTGCACGGCCAGCCACTTGTCGACCGCCAGCGTCTCGTGCCGCCAGTCCGCGTAGAATTTTTCCAGCGCCCGCGTTCGCTCCGGACAAGGCTCGGCGCGGAGGTTGGCGAGCGCGGCAAGCGCGGCGAAACGGTCGGTCATGTTGTCGGCGGTTTCGAACTGGGCAAGGGCAAGCTGCCGGTATTCCGGCGCGTCGAGTTCCAGGAGATAGGAAAGGCAGAGGTTGCGCAAGGCGCGGCGACCGGCTTCTGCCGCCGTGTACCGGTAGGGACCCTGTGGTGCGAGGTCGGTGTACAAACCGGAAAATTCCGTTTCCAGGCGTTTCGCCAGGCACCGGCGCAGGGCGTCGCGTGCCGCGTGCAGGGCGTCCGGATCGATTTCCCCTTCCGCTGCCAGCATTTCCGCCAGCGTACTTTCGCCAGGCAGCGTGAATGCCTCCGCGACGAAAGCCGCGCCGCGCGCGTCGTGCCGGACAAGCAAATGCCGCAACGCGGCGGCGAAAGCGGCCACATCCGCGTCCGGGAACGTGGCGCGCTTTTCCCGCGCGGCGGCAAGGATCAGGTCGCCCGCGAGGCGCTGTCCGGCCTCCCAGGCAGCGAATGGATCGCGCTCATGGGCAAGCAGCAACATGAGCGCGCCGGATGTGTAGGGATAATCCAGCGTCACCGGCGCGGAGAAATCGCGCAGCAGCGAGGGCGTGGGTTTTGCCCCCAGGTTTTCAAAATGAAATTCCTGTTCGGCGGCATTGAGAACCAGTGTGCGCGCCGCGCCGGAAATTTCCGCGCCGTCCGTGTCGAACAGCGTTACCTTGATCGGCATCAGGCAGGGCTGCGCCTCGCCTTGCAGGCACTCTTCCGCCCTGGAATTGGATTGCGCGACGCGGAGCGTGTAGCGGCGCGCTTGCGGATCGAAATCGTCCCGCACGGCAATGTGCGGCGTGCCAGGCTGCGCGTACCAGCGCATGAACGCGCCGGTGAGATCGAAGCCGGAAGCGTCGGCCATCGCCGCCACGAAATCGTCGCAAGTCACGGCTTCGCCGTCGTGACGCGCGAAATAGGTGTCCATGCCGGCACGGAAAGCTTCCCGCCCGACCAGGGTCTGGATCATGCGCACGACTTCCGCGCCCTTTTCGTAAACGGTGGCGGTATAGAAATTGTTGATCTCCATGTACGACGCGGGCCGTACCGGATGCGCCATCGGGCCGGCGTCCTCGGGAAACTGCGTGGCGCGCAGCGCGCGCACTTCGCGCAAACGGGCGGTGTCCGGGTCATGGACATCCGCGCCGAATTCCTGGTCACGGAAGACAGTCAGACCTTCCTTGAGCGACAACTGGAACCAGTCGCGGCAGGTGACGCGGTTGCCGGTCCAGTTGTGGAAATATTCATGCGCCACGACCCGGTCGATCCCCTCGAAATCCGCGTCGGTTGCCACATCGGAACGCGCCAGCACGTATTTGGCGTTGAAAACGTTAAGCCCCTTGTTTTCCATTGCCCCCATGTTGAAATCGCTGACCGCGGCGATCATGTAGTGGTCGAGGTCGCACTCCAGCCCAAAGCGTTCCTCGTCCCAGCGCATTGCCTTCTTGAGCGCCAGCATGGCGTGCGCACACTGGTCGAGTTTGCCCGGCTCCGCGTAGATCGCCAGATTCACCTTGCGGCCGCTGGCCGTGGTGAAAACGTCCTTGAGCGCGTCGAGCTTCGCGGCCACCAGCGCGAAGAGATAGCAGGGTTTCCTGAATGGATCGCGCCAGGTGGCGTAGTGACGACCATCGGGGCTTTCGCCCGCGTCGATCCGGTTGCCGTTGGAAAGCAGCGCTGGAAAGTCAGCCTTGTCCGCCTGCACGGTCACCGTAAAGCGCGTCATCACGTCAGGCCGGTCGGAAAACCAGGTGATGCGCCGGAAACCTTCCGCCTCGCACTGGGTGAAATAGCCGTTGCGGGAACGATACAGGCCGGTGAGCCGCGTATTTCTGTCCGGATGAATCCTGACCCGGGTTTTCAGGACAAACCATTCCGGCAGGCCGCGCAACGTACGCGTACCGCTGCCTTCCTCGAAGGCGGCGTCTCTTCCGTCCACCTGGAACAGCAGGGTTTCCAGTTCCTCGCCATCCAGGACCAGCACACCCCTTTCCCCGGCATGCGCGGGATTCTGCCGGAAAACGGTTTCCGCGCTCACGAAGGCGACGGTCTCGTCTCCCTCCTTCTGGAAATCCATGTGCAACACCACCGTCTCGACCAGATAGGGCGGCGGCGCGTAATCCTTGAGGTAAATGGTTCGTGGAGTCTGGTCTGTCTGCATGGAAATCTTCTCCTGTTCCTGTCGATGTCCGCTAAACGCGCGCCGCGATGTACGCCTTGATCGCCTCGGCATCTGGCGCGAGGACGTCCACCTTCTGTGGCAAATCCTCGATTCCGGCAAACCCGGCGGGCCGTTCCGGATCGCGGCCAATCGCTTCCCGGATGGTGTCGGCGAATTTCGCCGCCTGCGCGGTTTCCAGCACGATCACGGGGATTCCGTCCGGCTGTGGATGTTCGCGCGCGACCTTGACGCCGTCGGCGGTATGCGGGTCGATCGTCACGCCATGGCGTTCGAATACGTCCCGGATGGTGTCGAGACGGTCGGCGTGCGCGCTCCTGCCGGAAACGAAGCCGAATGCCGCGCGTTCCGCAAAATACGGTGTTCCGGAGAGGTCGAAGGCGCCGCCCTGGTCCACCTTTTCCCAAAGCGCGCGGAGCCGGTCGGCGTCGCGCCCGACGAGATCGAAAACGAAACGCTCGAAATTGGACGCCTTGGAAATGTCCATTGACGGGCTGGAAGTGACGCGGGTTTCCGCCGCCCGGCGCGGACGATAGCAACCAGTCCGGAAAAATTCGTCCAGCACATCGTTTTCATTGGTGGCGAGGATGAGCCGGGCGATCGGAAGCCCCATCCGGCGCGCGATGTGTCCGGCGCAGATATTGCCGAAATTACCGGTGGGCACGGCGAACGACACCAGTTCGTCATTCGAGCGGGTGGCGGCGAAATACCCCCTGAAATAATAGACGATCTGCGCCAGCACCCGCGCCCAGTTGATCGAATTGACCGCGCCGATCCTGTAGCGCGCCTTGAACGGCGCGTCGTTGGCGACGGCTTTCACCACGTCCTGGGCGACATCGAACATGCCGGTAATGGCGATGTTGTGAATATTCGCCTCCTGGAGGGAATACATCTGCGCCCGCTGGAAGGCGCTCATCCGGCCATGCGGCGAAAGCATGAAGACGTTTACGTTGCGCTTGCCGCGCATCGCGTATTCGGCGGCGGAGCCAGTGTCGCCGGAAGTCGCGCCCAGGATGTTGATCGTCTCGCCACGCCTTGCGAGCACATGCTCGAAGAGATTTCCCAAAAGCTGCATCGCCATGTCCTTGAAGGCGAGCGTCGGCCCGTTGGAAAGCGAGAGGAGCGCGAGTTTTCCCGGCTCCAGCCAGTGGAGTGGCGTGATTTCCGCTGCCTGTTCGCTACGATGGGCGACAAAACGATAGGTCTCGGCGGTATAGGTTTCCCGGACAAGTGTCTCCAGGTCGGCGGGCGGAATGTCGTCGATGAAGCGGGAAAGGATGGCAAGGGCCAGGCCGGAATAGGAAAGGCCACGCCAGGCGTCGAGTTCCGCGCGACCGATGCGCGGATAGGTCTCCGGCAGGTAAAGCCCGCCATCCGGCGCGAGACCACCCAGAAGAATGTCGCAAAAGGAAAGCGCCGGGGCATTGCCCCGTGTGGAAAGATAACGCATGACCGGTACAACGCGAAAAGCGCGTATTCTACCCTTCCGGCGCGTTTACCGCTTGGCGGGCGCACTGCCGCCGGTGTCGGTCTGGCTTGTCGCCCACAAGGGTTTCAGAGATAATCCATCCTTCGCTCAGGGAATATCCCGCAACAAGATTGCCGTTCATGGGAGATTTCCATCTTCTGCCCGAGTGACGAAATCGGTAGACGTAGCGCATTCAAAATGCGCCGCTGAAAGGCGTGCCAGTTCGAGTCTGGCCTCGGGCACCACTCCGGTTTCTTGATCTGTCGCCACTCGCCATATTTGTTTGACACGATTTCATTTAGAATCAATTTGCGATGGCGTTTCTGATCTGACTTCTTTTTACGGAAATCCTTGCCATGTCCAAGACAATTTCAGAAAAAACCGGTTTTCTCTCGCGCCTGCCCATCGCGCTTCGCCTGAACCTGGCGCTTCTGCTGGCGGTGTTCGTGGTGTTTCTCATCGCCGGGATCGCCATCAATCATTTTGTGACCCGCAGCAGCCAAGCGCGTTGGGAAGAAAATCTGCGCGCCTTCGACGATCAGGTGGTGAAGATGATCGAAGC
>JAISME010000065.1 GCA_031276915.1 Zoogloeaceae bacterium | reverse complement strand
AAACCGGAAGGGGAAGGAAAGGCTGGAGAAGAAGAGAGAAAGAACTCGGCGTTATCCAGACGCCGAAAAATCTTCTCCGTTATCCAGAGATAACGGAGAAGATTTTCATGTTGTGCGTTGTGCGTTGTGCGTTGTGCGTTGTGCGTTGTGCGCGCGCGATCGCCAGGCTTTCAGCCTGGCGATCGCGCGCACACAGGGAAGACCCGACAACCGTCTTTTCCACTTCCCGTTCCTGTCCTGTCATGTTCCGCTTCATCATGCAATCTACACGCAAGACATGTGCCAGAAACACTCAAATCCCTTAACCCCTTGATTACCCTTCCTTATCCATCCTCTTACCCCCACCCCAACAACACAGGAAGTGACAATATTCGTCACCAATGAACCAAAAAATGTCACTTCGCCTCTCTTCAAAAGAACAAAAACCACGCAGCGGCAATTCCCGAAAATGACGCAGGAACAGCACAATTTCCATCCCCTCTGCCTCCCGGTTTCTTGACTCCTCGTCATCACCCGGCGCGAGAAACTGGCTTGGGAATCAGGCAATTCCTGGCGAGCCGGACAAGCGCCACAGCACGCGCATTCCCGAATCCGGCGGAAGGGGTGGCGACCGTTTGTCCCGGCGCCTTCCCTGCCGGCTGAACGAAAACCCAAGCCATCAAATATCTTGTATGCTCTGCCGGACAGCGGCGCGTTCTTGATCCGCAAGTCGGTTCGCGGGCATCGTCCAAAACTGCGATGTGTCCACAAATTGCCTTTATCCAGCCATTGAATGATCGATAATGACGTTGAATGATCGATAATGAAAATAGATGGCAATAGTCATGAGACATGAATGGAGCGAGGTTTCGTGAAAGACAAGGGGAAATCCGGGAGAACCAGGGATGCGTGAAAGCGAATGGAAAGGCGGGCTGGCGGAGAGGGGGGGATTCGAACCCCCGTGCCGGTATTACCCGACCATCCGATTTCGAGTCGGCGCCGTTGTGACCGCTTCGGTACCTCTCCGGGGCGGCGCATGATAGCACAACATTTGCACACACGCGGTGAAACCTCCGGGAGGCGAAGGCAGACGTTCCTCGTGGGCTGTGTGCTGCTGGCGTTACTCTTGGTCGCTTGTGAACGCCCTCCCTTGCCGACTCCGGGGAAAAGCCAGGCGCTGATCGTGTTGATCGCGCCGGGGCCGCTTACCCATGAGACCGGAAGGGCGCTGGAGGCTCCGGATACGGACCCCCTGGCCGGTGACGACGCCCCGGATGAGGGCGCAGGCATCGCGGTTTCGGGACTGGAATACGACTTGGCGCGTATGTTTGCCAGGAGCCTGGGGGTTCCCGTCCGTTTCGTCGTGACGCCGCCGCATCGGTTCGAGGCGCGACTGCGCAGACACGAGGCCCATCTCGCGATCGGCTGGCTTACGCCAGATCCGGACGCGCAGGGGGTGATCTATGGCGCGCCCTATCTGGAAAGTGTCAGCATCCTGGTGCGACACGAAAAGACACCACCATTGCGCCGCCCGGAAAAGCTCCAGTCGCAGATCGTTGTGGCAGCGGAGGGAAGTCACCAATATCGCGCGCTCCTGGAACTGCAACGCGCCATGCCCACGCTGCGTGTCGAGGCGTTTCCGACCGAAACGCAGATGAGCGTACTGGAAGCTGTCGCTGGACAGAAAGTGGCATATGCCCTGGTCGATAAATCCATTCTGGATGTCGGTCTCAATTTCTATCCGATGCTGCAAACCGATTTCACGCTGGGCGCGCCGTATTCCATCGCCTGGATGTTTCCGGCCGATGGCGATCCGGAGGTCTTCCGCCGTGCCCAGGCGTTCATCGCCAGCGCGCGCGAGGGCGCCATTGCCCGCCTGCATGACCGTTATCTGGGACACGTCAAGCGGCTGGACGCCAACGATGTGACGACTTTCATCGCCCGCATCCGGACCCTGCTGCCCAGATACCGGACCATGTTCGAGGAAGCCGGGCGAGGGAGCGATCTCGACTGGCGGCTGCTGGCCGCGCTCGCCTATCAGGAATCCCACTGGAACCCGCTCAATACCAGTCCCACCGGCGTGCGCGGCATGATGATGCTGACAACCGAAACGGCGGACCGGCTGGGGGTAAGGAACCGGCTCGATCCGCGTGAAAGCATCCTGGCGGGCGCGCGGTACGTCGATTTCCTGAAAAGCAGCCTGCCCGCCAGCACGCAGGAACCCGATCGCACCTGGCAGGCGCTGGCGGCCTACAACATTGGTCCGGGGCATTTCAGCGCTGCCCGCGCCATTGCGCGGCAATTGAAGGTTGATGGGGATTCCTGGTTTGAAATGAAGAAGGTCTTGCCGCTCCTGGCACGGCCCCGGTATTACAGCCGCCTCAAATCCGGGCGGGCACGGGGTGGCGAGGCGGTGATCCTGGTGGAAAACGTGCGCATGTACTACGACATCCTGCGACGTCACACAACGTTCGCGCCCCTGGAGCAACCGCGGGAGGAACACGGGACAGGCATCAAACCACCTGCGCAGCTCCCGAAACGCGAATTCGTTCCCCTGGAGGACAAAGCGCGCGGGAAAGACATGGCCCCGGCGTCGTGAATGCCGATTGCCTTGTCTGGACGCGGATGCGGGGGAATTCCGCGCACGCCTGACCAGGGGATGGCGGGCAGAAGATCTTGTTGGTGGAAAGAAAGCCTCAGGCGGCGGCCTGTATCGGGATCTGGCGGCTGGTACGGACGATGTGATTGTCGGCGTTTACATACACGAGCCGCGGTTCGTATGTGGAGTCGATTTCCGCCTCGTTGAGGCGGATGAAGCTCGCGATGATCAACAGGTCGCCCGGCGCGGCCCTGCGAGCGGCGGAGCCATTGACGGAGATGATGCCAGAGCCGCGCTCGGCGCGGATGGCGTAGGTCGTGAAACGCTCGCCATTGTTGATGTTCCAGATGTCGACCTGTTCATACTCCCTGATGTCGGCGGCTTCCAGAAGATTCTCGTCAATGGCGCAGGAGCCTTCGTAATGCAGCTCGGAATGTGTCGCCGTAACCCGGTGCAGCTTGGACTTGAGCATGGTTCTCTGCATGGCGGTCATCCACTGAAGGATTGGGGGAATGGCATTGTAGCCACTTAATTCCCGCTGTCAAACAGAACGTCGCAGTTGCCGTTCACGGGACATTTCAGACTTCAAGGTTGTCGATCAGGCGTGTTTTGCCCAGGCGCGCCGCCGCGAGAATGACCAGCGCCGCGCCCTCGCCTTCCGGAGGCAGCAGGTCTGTCCGTCGCCGGATCGCGACATAATCCGTTTCCCATCCGCGCGCGTCGAGCGCCCGGACCGCTTCCTGTTCCAGGATTCCATGGCGGGCGGCGCCGTCTTCCAGGAGACGCTGCCGGAGCGCGCACAGGGTTTGCCACAGGAAAGGCGCTTCCTCGCGCTCTTCCGGAGACAGGTAGCCGTTGCGGGAAGAAAGCGCCAGCCCGTCCGGCGCGCGCACGGTGTCTATTCCGACGATTTCGATCGGCAGGGCAAGCTGTCGGGTCATGGCGCGAATCAGCATCAACTGCTGGTAGTCCTTTTTGCCGAACAGGGCGATCTGCGGTCGCACACAGTTGAAGAGCTTCAGGACCACGGTAGCGACACCCCGGAAATGACCGGGGCGGTGCGCGCCTTCCAGGAGATGCTGCAGGTCTGGCGGCTCCACGAAGCAGGTTTGCGGTTCCGGGTACAGGCTGGCCTCCGCCGGCGCGAAAAGAACATCCACGCCCGCGGCGCGCAACTGGGCGGAATCGGTGTCCAGTGTGCGCGGATAGCGTTCGAAATCCTCGGCGGGACCAAATTGCAGGCGGTTGATGAAAACACTGGCGACGACCGTGTCGGCGTACTGGCGGGCGGCGCGCATCAGGGCGTGGTGGCCCGCGTGCAGGTTCCCCATGGTCGGGACGAAGGCAATCCGCTCGCGTTTCGCCAATGCTTGCCGCAACGCGGGAATGTCGTGCAGGATTTCCATGACAATACAGGGGCGAACAGGTGGTCCGCAGTCAATATCCATGTTCCGGCGCGGGGAACGCGCCCTGTTTCACCGCGTCGACATAGGCGACGGCGGCGGTCTGCGGGCTTGTCGCGTCCGCCATGAAATTCCGGACGAAACGGGGCTTCCTGCGGTCGCGCGCGCCGATGTTCAGCATGTCGTAGATCACCAGCACCTGGCCGGATGTTTCCGCGCCCGCGCCGATACCGATGGTGGGAATCATCAGGTGCCGCGTGATCTCGGCGGCCAGCGCGGACGGCATGGCTTCCAGCACGATCTGGGTAGCGCCTGCCGCTGCCAGCGCCCTGGCGTCGGCGAGGAGCTTTCGGGCGGTAGCCTCGTCGCGACCCTGGACGCGAAAGCCGCCCAACTGGTGCACGGACTGGGGCGTGAGACCGATATGGGCGCAGACCGGAATGCCGCGATGACTCAGGAATTCCGCCGTGGCGGCCATTTCCGCGCCGCCTTCGAACTTGACCATTTGCGCGCCCGCCGCCATGAGCCGGGCGGCGTTGCGGAAGGTTTCCTCCGGGTTGATCTGGGAAGCGCCAAACGGCAGGTCGGCCACCACCAGCGCGTGCCGCGATCCCCGCGCGACCGCCATCGTGTGGTAGATCATGTGCTCCAGCGTGACGGGCAGGGTGGAATCCTGGCCCTGGACGACATTGCCCAGGGAATCGCCCACCAGGAGGGCATCCACGCCGGCTTCGTCCAGCATCTGGGCAAAACTGGCGTCGTAGCAGGTGAGCATGGCGATTTTCTCGCCTTTCTGGTGCATGGCGACAAGATCGAGGTGGGTCAGGCGGCGGCTTTGCGTGTGCGCGGACATGGGCGGAATCCTCCGGTCAGACCAGCCTGCCGTGGCAATGCTTGTACTTCTTGCCGCTGCCGCAGGGACAAGGCTCGTTACGTCCGACCTTGGGCACGGCGTGCACGGGTTCGCGCGCTTCGGCGTCCTGGTCGGCAAGAGCGTCGTCGTAGTCGGCATGGTGATATTGCACGTTTTCCATTTCGGCTTGCGGCGCGGTTTCCTCCACATCCTCCCGGGAACGAATCTGCACCGTGACCAGCAGGCGGGTGACTTCACGGCGGATGATATTGAGCAGCCCCTCGAACAGATCGAACGCCTCGCGCTTGTATTCCTGCTTGGGATTCTTCTGGGCATAGCCGCGCAGGTGGATACCCTGGCGCAGATGGTCCAGGGCGGCCAGGTGTTCGCGCCAGTGGATGTCCAGGCTTTGCAGCATGATGTTGCGCTCGAACTGGCGAAAGGCTTCTTCGCCGATCAAGGCGACTTTCCCGGCGTACAGCGTTTCCGCCTGCCGCTGGATACGCTTGAGCAGGTCACGGTCCGTCAGGGCCGGATCCTGGCGCATCCATTCCGCGAGCGGGGCTTCGAACAGGAAATCGCTGGCGAGCGCCCGTTCAAGGCCGGCGAGATCCCACTGTTCCTCCACGGATTCTTCCGGGACGAATTCCCGGAACAGGTCCTCCAGCACGCCTTCACGCATGGCCGTGATGGTTTCGGAAATATCGTCGGTTTCCAGGATTTCATTGCGCTGCGCGTAGATGACCTTGCGCTGGTCGTTGGCAACGTCATCGTATTCCAGCAGTTGCTTGCGGATGTCGAAGTTGCGGCTTTCCACCTTGCGCTGCGCCGATTCGAGCGAACGCGTCACCAACGGATGCTCGATGGCTTCGCCTTCCGGCATCTTGAGGCGATCCATGATGGAACGCAGGCGCTCGCCCGCGAAAATGCGCAGCAGGGGATCGTCGAGAGAAAGATAGAAACGGGAAGCGCCGGGATCGCCCTGGCGTCCGGCGCGACCGCGCAACTGATTGTCGATGCGGCGCGATTCGTGCCGTTCCGAGGCGACGATATAGAGCCCGCCCGCCGCCAGCACCTGTTCGTGCAACGCCTGCCATTCGGCTCTCAGATTGGCGACCCGGGTTTCCCTGTCCACGCTGGAGAGCGTTTCATCCGCCTTCACGGCCTCGATCTGCTTGTCGATGTTGCCGCCCAGCACAATGTCGGTGCCGCGCCCGGCCATGTTGGTGGCGATGGTGATGACACCCGGGCGTCCGGCCTGGGCGACGATCTCCGCCTCGCGGGCGTGTTGCTTGGCGTTCAGCACCTGATGCGGCAGCTTTTCCTTGTCGAGCAGGCGGGAAAGGAGTTCGGAGGCCTCGATAGAGGTCGTGCCCAGGAGCACAGGCTGGCCGCGTCCATGGCATTGCTTGACATCCTCGATGATGGCCTTGTGCTTTTCGGCGGCGGTCTTGAAGACGAGGTCGTTATGGTCGATCCGGATCATCGGTTTGTGGGTGGGGATAACCACGGTTTCCAGGTTATAGATCTGGTGGAATTCGTAGGCTTCCGTATCGGCGGTTCCGGTCATGCCCGCGAGCTTGCCATACATGCGGAAATAGTTCTGGAAGGTGATCGAGGCAAGCGTCTGGTTTTCGTTCTGGATTTTCACGCCTTCCTTGGCTTCCAGCGCCTGATGCAACCCGTCCGACCAGCGGCGGCCGGCCATGAGGCGACCGGTGAATTCGTCGACGATGACGATTTTGCCGTCCTGCAGCACGTAATGCTGGTCCTTGTGAAAGAGGCCGTGCGCGCGCAGGGCGGCATTCAGGTGGTGCATCAGGGTAATGTTGGCCGCCTCGTACAGGCTGCGACCGTCGGACAAAAGCCCCTGGTTTACCAGGATTTGCTCGGCGTGCTCGTGGCCTTCCTCGGTCAGATGCGCCTGATGGTTCTTTTCATCCACCCAGTAATCGCCGGGACTGTCTTCCTCGGCGCAACGGGTGAGCAGCGGGATGACCTTGTCGATGCGCATATAGAGATCCGTGCGGTCATCGGCCTGCCCGGAAATGATGAGCGGCGTGCGGGCCTCGTCGACCAGGATGGAATCGACCTCGTCGACGATCGCGTAGGAAAGGCTGCGCTGCACCCGCTGTCCGGGACTGTAGACCATGTTGTCGCGCAGATAGTCGAAACCGAATTCGTTGTTGGTGCCATAGGTAATGTCGGCGGCGTAGGCGGCCTGCTTTTCCTCGTCCGGCATCTGGGAGAGATTGACGCCGACCGTAAGCCCCAGGAAGCGGTGCAGACGTCCCATCCAGTCCGCATCGCGCCGGGCCAGATAATCGTTGACGGTGACGATGTGCACCCCCTTGCCGGCAATGGCGTTCAGATAGGCGGGCAGTGTGGCGACCAGGGTTTTCCCCTCGCCGGTGCGCATTTCGGCGATCTTTCCGTAATGGAGCGCCATGCCGCCGATCAGTTGCACGTCAAAGTGCCGCATCCCGAGCACGCGCTTGCCGGCTTCGCGCACGACGGCAAAGACCTCCGGCAGCAGTTGCTCCAGCGTTTCCCCCCCGGCGTGGCGCTTCTTGAACACTTCGGTCTTGCCGCGCAACGCCTCGTCGGAAAGGCTGGAAATTTCCGGTTCGAGCGCGTTTACGCGCTTTACGGTCTGGGAATATTGCTGGATCAGCCGATCATTGCGACTGCCGAAAATCTTTTTGAGGAGGCCGGAAATCATTTTATGATGAATGAAACGCCGAAAATGGCGAAATGTGGATTCTAGCACGCTGGATTCCAGTCCTGCGGACAGCGAGACGCTGGCGCCAGGGCCAGCGCAACGACGCGATCCGCGCAAGATGATCGTGATCGCGGCGCTACGCGCGATCCTGTGCGGCGCAAATCGCCAAACGCGGCATTCGCTCCCGGCGAAAAACCGTCGACCACATCCCGCAATACGGCGCTTCCTTGCTTGCCCTCCGCCAAAAGGGGAAATGCGCTTGCCCTGATGCCCGACATCAGGGCAAGCGCAGGCGCGCGTGGGCGGTTGGTCCCCGGTTCCGGGCCGATGCTGGCCTCGGTGGCAAGCGCAGGCGCGCGTGGGCGGTTGGGGACGGGAGTTGCTTCCTTGTTCTGTGACAATTTTTGTCACTTGATGCGCGTAATTTGTCACTTTGTGGAGGGGGTGTGGTTGTGTTGTCGGGGAGGGAAATGACGTGGATGCGAGCATGCAGGCGGGAATCGGGAGTGCGGGGGTTGGTGGGCACGGAAGTTGCTCATATCCTTCCGGTTTCTTTTCCTGACAAGTCGGACAAGCGATTCATCATGTTCTCCACCCTGCCGTTTTCGGAAGCATCGACCAAGACACCCGCTGTGTTGTACGCATACGACATGTGCGGACGGGATGCGAGAAAAAATGTAAAAAGACTTGACAAACCGGAATATGCAAACATAATAATCGCAGGCAGCAGGCAGCAGGCAGCAGGCAGCAGGCAGCAGGCAGCAGGCAGCAGGCGAATATGAAAATCTTCTCCGTTATCCACAGATAACGGAGAAGATTTTCCGGCGTCTGGATAACGTCGGTTTCTTTCTCTCCCCTCCTCCAGCCTTTCCTTCCGGTTTCCTTTTCCTTTCCGGATTTTCCGGTTTCTTTGCTTTTCTTCGTCTCACCGTTCCGATCGCGGGCGCGTTTCCCCCTGTTCTTGCAATCACGCCCCAACGCGTCATTGCGAGGCCCACATGTCCGGTCCTGCGGACGGCAACCCTGCGGACGACAATTTTTCCCGCAACCCTCCAAACTCCCGTCATTGCGAGGGCCGAAGGCCTGTGGCAACCCAGACGGCCTCGCGGACTGTTCCAGCGTTTCGGAAAACTGAACCACCGTGTGGATTGCCACGTCGTAAATTGCCGTCCGCAGGACCTCGCAATGACGAGGTGGGATGACGGCAAAGTAGCGGGAGCATCCTGCTCCCGTTC
>JAISME010000055.1 GCA_031276915.1 Zoogloeaceae bacterium | reverse complement strand
CCGGTTACGTCATCCATTTCCTCGCCGACGACAAGGTTTTCGCCCACGCGCGTGTTGGCTTCGCCCAGACGGCAACGCTGCTCGCGGGGAATGACCGCCTTGCGCTCGACACATTCCTCGACCCAGATTTCCGGCCACGGCAATTCGCTCGCCAAATAACGCGCAAGTCCCTCGGCGGTGCGCGGGGCCACCAGAAACTCCACCGCCTGCGGACGCGGCGGACGCGCCGGGTGCAATTCGGGATAGGCTTGCCCCATCAGGCTGTAGAGCATGCGCTGCATGTCCGCGTCGCCTTGCTCGACAAGCCGCCGCGCGTAGTCGTAGTAACGCTCGGCGCGGAAAAACAGGTGCGCGACGCGATTGTTGATGAGATCGAGAAAATCCTTGACCACTTCCCGGTCGGCACGGGCCTCGGCCATGAGTTCCTCGGTATAGAGGGTGGGCAACGGCCCCAGGGTGCTGTAGAGACCGACCAGGGTGTTTTCCAGCCGATAGCGCGAAACGGCGGGAGGTGACGACGAGGCTTCCGGGGGGCTTGCTTCCGCTGCTTCCTCCACCTCGTCCACAATGGCTTCATCAAGACGTAAAGCGACGACCTCGCTTGCCGGAAAGGTCAGCGAGAGCCAGGGGACAATGCGGACATGGCGCTCGATTTCGGCGCGCGCGATACCCCACCCCTCAAGCTCCAGCGTGAGCAGGCGCAACGCCTGCTCCAGAGAGAAGCGCGCGGGATGCTCCGCGAGAACGCGGCCTATCCCAGTTGTCGGTCGCCCATGCGCGGTGGCCATTCCAGACGTTCTCCGGTGCCCGCCACGTCAAGGACGAGGCGGGCGTAATTGTTGATGGACGTAAAACCGCTGAAGAACCGCTCCAACGTGTTGGCGAACAGAAACATGCTGCCGAAGGAAGCAAACCCCGCCGGATCGAGCACCAGCGTGAGTCGTCGCCCGCGATACAGCCTGCCCTGAATCAGCCGGTCTTCCTCCTCACTGGAAAATTCGAGGATCGCGTCGCAGCAACGCCGGTTGGCGGCGGCCAGTTCCGGCGCGACGGCGGCGTCCCCAATATAGAGACGCAGCATGGCGCGCAGCAATCCCGCCGAGGCTTGCGACAGCAAGTGCGCGCTCAGATGCGAAAGATAAAGCCATTGTTGCAGGTCACCCTCGGGACGCGGCAGAACGGGGGTCGGCACGGTAATGTTGGAAAACTGCGCCTGCGCCGGGGAATCATCGGTGGGTACGCAGATATCGCCGACGCGAAGCGCGTTGGGGGCGCTACGGTTGCAGCAGACAAGCTCGATGGAAAGCACATGTTTTTGCAGCGCCTCCATGCCGTCGAAGGCCGCGTAGAGCGGCGTGATCAGGTAACGGGAGTCGTCGCCATCCGTCAGGAAGCGGACGCCATATACAAACGGCGCGTCGGTGGCGCGGATGAGTTCGTAAGGGTGATAACGCTCCATCCGCCCGCCGGGAAACAGGCCGGTCACATGGGTCACGCTCAGGATGTCGAGGTTCTTCGTCTTTTCGTCCTGGGGATGCAGCGGATATTCCACTTGCGTATTATCGACGGTCAACGGTTCGGCGAACGCGCCAAAGACGTTGCTTGCCGCCACCACGCCCAGGGCAAAACTGCCCCGGCCGAATTCCGGGATGCGCTCAAAAGGCGGTTTCAGGCAAAAGGTGATCTCCAGCGCGCGGGCTTCCTTTCCGCCTGGCAGCGCGGCCAGCCCTTCCAGATGCAGGAAAAGCAATTGCTCCGGCAAATAGAAATAACGGATGATTTCCATGTAGGCGCGGTTGCTACGCTGGTCTTCCGGCAGGCGGATGTCCCGCAGCGGGAAAAACTGTTGCCGCACGGCGCTCGCGGGCAGAATGTGCGTGCTTGCGCCAATTTGCACTTCCAGGTGCGATAGTTGTCGCAGCAACACGAAAAAACGTTGCGCCGCGTGGCTTGCGGACCCCGCCAGATGCAGTTGCAAGGGCGCCTCCGGCCCCTGTCCGGCAAAGAGCGCGCCGCTCACGGACAGCGTTACCCGGAAATGCGGCGAACCGGCGGGTTGCTCGGCGCGTACGGCCGTCACGCGGGCGGGCGGCGCCCACAAGTCGTGTCGCGTGCAGTAGATGCAGGTAACATTGTCCACCGGGCGCGAGGCCAGCCTGACGCCGCGCGGCACTCGCAGGGGTTCGTCAAACCCCTGCTGCTGCTGAAAACGCACCATCGTCATCGAAGGCAGGGGCAGGAGCGCCTGCGGGAATGTCCAGCGCAACAGGTTTTGCAGGAGCAATGGCGCGTTGCGGCTCAGGCGCTCGCGGATGCGCGCGGTCAGGAACGCCGTTCCTTCCAGCACGCGCTCGACATCCGGGTCGCTGCCCGATCCCGCCAACATGGGCGCCAGCGCCGGGTACTTTTTCGCGAAAGCAACCGCGTCTACGCGCAAGGCGTCCAGCTCTTCCTCAAAAAACCGTTTCATGGCGTTGCCCGCCGGAAGACGAAGCCGCCGTCACATCCATGACGGCCGGCTTCTTATTGACATATCGATCATTCCAGTTCCGCTACGCATTGCCCTGTCGCGTCCATGTCGAGCCGGGCCAGACGGTAGGGCGGCAACCCCTGTTCCTCGCGCGCGCGGGCTTCGCCCATGCCGTGCAGGATGGCCTTCGAGAGGCGGGGCAGGATATGCAGGTTCAGGATGTATTCGATGTTGCGCGCCCCCGTTTCCACCTCCGTACACCGCGTCACGATGCTTTTCGCCACGGCTTCGCTCCATTCCAGGGCAATCTTGCTGTTCGCCTGCAATTGCGCGGCGATACGGGTCAATTTTTGCGTCACGATGGCGTTCAAGGCCGCGTCCGAAAGAGTGGCGAAAGGCAGGAGGGTCATCCGACCGACCAGCGCGGGCTTGAAATGCTGGTTCAGGCAGGGGCGAATGGCCTCAAGCGCGGCGCTCATGATGTCCGTGTCGTCTTCCCCGGCTTCCCGTTTTTCCCGCAGCATCGCCTCGATCGTATCGGACCCCAGGTTGCTGGTGAGCACGATGACCGTATTGCGAAAACGCACTTCCTTGCCCTCGCCATCCTGCAACAACCCCTTGTCGAACACCTGGTAGAAAAGATTCATGATGTCCGGATGGGCTTTTTC
>JAISME010000036.1 GCA_031276915.1 Zoogloeaceae bacterium | reverse complement strand
CCCGTATGCCCTGCACAACATCGCCGAACGCCTGCTCGAAGCGATCGCCCGCGGCCTGTGGGAAAACCCCGGGGCGGACAAGGATGCGCTCGAAGCCTTGCTGCTCGACGCCGAGGGCGCGATCGAGGATGCGCTGATTCCAGAGGACAGAAGACAGAAGACAGAGGCTGACGTTTCCCCTCAAATTTTCATGCTCCACCTCGCTTTTTTCAAGACGAGGCGGTAAAAATACCCGTCATTCCCGCGCAGGCGGGAATCGGGCATTCCGCCGCCTTTTCTGGATTCCCGCCTGCGCGGGAATGACGGGAATTTTGACCGCCTCGTTTTAAAAAAAGCGAGGGGGCATGAAAATTTGAGAGGCAACATCAGGGACCGAAGACAGAGGGCAGTAATATTTGCGGCGCGAAGCGCCGGTAACTGACTGTCCTCTGACCCCTGACCCCTGACTCCTGATTCCTGACTCCTGATTCCTGCCTCCTGCCCCCCGAATACCGTTCGTCCCGAAAAATCCACCGGATATCGTTTGGCGGTTGCGCTCCCGGTCGATTTTCTTAATATGCGGCTTGAGCACTCGCCTTGTTGTTACACGGAATGGAAATACGGAACGGACGTACAGGACAGAGGACACAGAGGACACAGGACGGACTTATGACAGCTAACCAAGACAAATGCCGGGGCTTCACGCTGGTCGAACTGATGGTGGTGGCGGCGATTATCGCCATTCTGTCGGCGGTTGCCATTCCCTCGTACAGGGATTACGTGATTCGCGCGAAGATACCGGAGGCCACCAGCGGGCTTGCGGGCAAACAGGCGCAGATGGAGCAGTGCTATCAGGACATGCACAGATATGCTACCACTTGCTCCGCCTGCACCGAGGAAACCACGGACAACTTCACCTTCAGTTGCACGTCGGTGGACGAAACCACCTTCACATTGACCGCGGCCGGCATCAATGCCATGGCCGGGTTCAATTTCACCGTCAATCAGAGCAACGAGCGGAAGACGACGGGCGTGCCCGACGGCTGGAGCCTGCCCGGCAAGAACTGCTGGGTGGCGAGGAAGGACGGGCAATGCAACTAAAATCCTCGCGCGGACTGACCCTGGTCGAATTGCTGGTCGGGCTGGCCATCACGGCGATTCTGCTGACGCTGGCCGTGCCGAACTTCTCGTTGTGGATCAGGAACATCGGGATTCGCAACGCCACCAGTTCGATCCTGTCCGGACTGCAACTGGCGCGCGCCGAAGCCTTGAAAAGGAACACGCAGATGCGTTTCCAACTGACCGACTCGCTGGATGCCGGTTGCAGCCTGGACGCGACCGGGCCGTTCTGGGTGGTCAGCCGCGACAACGTTGCCGGCGCGTGCGACGGGACGGTGCATGGCCCGCAGATGAAGACCGAGGACGCGGCGCCGCGGATCGTCCAGGTTTATGAAGGAAGCGCGATGGGCAAAGGCTCGGAGTGCGAAAGCGACAGGAAATCGTGCGAAAGGGCGCGGATCGACGCGGACAGCAGTCTCTTCGCCTTCAACGGACTGGGGCGTCTCATCGCCGTCGATGGCGGAGTTCCCGCCGGGGACGCGGTCATCAATGTTTATGGCGCCGACGGGGAAAGCGACTGCGCATCCGGGGGAGGGAAAGCGCGCTGCCTGCGCATCGTGGTCAGTCCCGGAGGGGGAACCCGCATGTGCGATCCCGCATTACCAACCACCGACACGCAGGCGTGCTTATGAACAGCAGACAACAACTTGGCAACCGGCGCGCGATGCGTGACATGGGCGCGAAGGGCGCGATGGGCGGCATGGGCGCCGGGCAAACCGGCGTGATGCTGCTGGAAGCCCTGATCGCCATCCTGATATTTTCCCTGGGCATTTTGACGGTCATCGGCCTGCAAGCCTCGTCGATCAAGATGGCGGCGGACGCGCAGTTGCGCACCAGGGCCTCGCTGCTGGCCGACCATCTGATTGGGCAGATGTGGGTCAGCGGCTACAAGATCAGCGACATGAAGACGAAATTCCAATCCCCCAACGGCGACGACTACAAGACCTGGCGGGACCGTAAAGTCACGCTGGAGTCCTACAATCCCAACGGGCTGCCCGGCGTCGTCCCCGGCGAAACCGACGAGACCGACCCCGAATGCACGTCCTCCACGATGCCCACCGTCAGGATCACCGACGCGCCGGGAACCGCGACCCACGGACTGGTCGAAATCACGCTGTGCTGGCGAACCCCGGACATGGAATGGAACGCGCAAGGGCATCGCTACCGGGTCGTCTCGCAGATCACGAGGAATCCATGAGACAGGGCACGACCAACCAGGCCATGACGCCCCAGGCTCCGTCATTGCGAGGGCCGACAGGCCCGTGGCAATCCAGACAGACCTGGAATGCGCCTGGCCGTTTCGGAAACCCCGCCCGCCTTCTGGATTGCCACGGGGCTTCGCCCCTCGCAATGACGAAGGGGAGGGGATCGAATCGTCCGGGTGGATGGAGTTCCGTCATTGCGAGGAGTGAAACGACGAAGCAATCCAGAAGGCCGCATGGGTTGCCGCGTCGCGCGGATCGGGCAGTGACGGTGCGGCCCGGCCATCGCGATACGCCAAAGAACGACCGGAATCCCGGCGCGCCGGACTCGGGTATCGACGGACTGTTGAACACAATTTGTTTCCCGCCCGGGATGGCGGGGTTTCACGGAGTTTGCCGCAGATGAAATGTCTTCCATTCAGCCGCCGCCCGAACCGCGGCGCGTCCTCCAGCAGGAGCCGTGGCTTCTCGCTGGTTGAAATCATGGTTGCCCTGGTCATTGGCATGATCGGGGTGTTGGTCATCATGCAGGTTGCCCGCACCGGGGAAGCGCAGAAGCGCACCACGACCGGGTCGGGCGACGCGCAGAGCAATGGCGCGCTGGCCGTGCATGCGTTGCAGTGGGACGTCAAGCAGGCCGGATACGGATACGCCTCGATCAACCTCCTGGGCTGCCGCCTGTCGATATCCTCCACGACGAGCATTGCCCACCTCGCGCCGGTCACGATCAATCCCTCGGAGGTGCCCGCGGGCGACGCCAACACGGACACCCTGCTCATCGTCTACGGCAACGGCGCCGGCTCGCCCGAGGGCGACCGCATCGTTGGCGGCGGTGGCGGCTTGTCGCCCGCCGTTTCGCCCGCCGCCTATTACAAGAAAGACGACTGGGTGGTCGGAGCGCGCTTCGACCCGGTTGCCAACTGCGCCCTGGTGTTGAGCAAGGTCACTGACGAGCCGCTCGAAATCCTTCTTGACGGAGAGACGGCGAAACTCCTGAAAGTATCGCCGAGCATCAGCGCGGACGGCACGGAAA
>JAISME010000191.1 GCA_031276915.1 Zoogloeaceae bacterium | reverse complement strand
CCCCCAACCTTTCCGCCGCCGGACGCGCCCTGTTTGCGCAATCACGCCAACAAAAAACGCGCCCCAACGACGCCGACCGCCTCAGAAAATACCTGCTGCGCTTCGGTCTGGATTGGGAGAAGGTGCGGCAGGCCGACGAGTCGCGGGCATGGAAATGTACCTTTTGAAAAGCGGTTGCCAGTGGCGGATGTTGCCGAAGGATTTTCCGAAATGGCGGACAGCGCACTCATACTTTGCGAAATGGAGCGCGCTTTGAAAAAATCAGGTGGGCGCGGTCCGGGCCGCCATGTATCCAGTTTGTACAACAAAACCACACAACGGCAATCCCCAAAACAACACGGGAATAACACAACCTCCAGCCTCCTCGCCTCCCGGTCCCTTGCCGCCACCCGGCGGGCTTGATGATTTTCCTATCCGAATAAAGGCGCCGCAGCCAGCCTTGGGACGCGAAAAATCCGCATTCAGTCCAATGAATGCGAAAAACACCAGCATCAGACTGTTCTGCAAGCCCGGATCGATGTTCAGGGCAAGCCCGGTGAAACAATGCTGCCCCAAAGCCAGCAAGGCAGCCACCAAGCCGCCCGCGACCGGTTCCGGAATATTGAGCGACAGGAAACGCACGCGCTTGACCAAGGCGCAACCTATCACCAATACAGCGATCACGGCGATCAGCGTGCAGTCGGCGGTCGGGGTGTATTCCATGATCGTTTTCGTGAAGCCGCAAACCAGCATGAAGGCGCGATGTCACACCGACCGGCGAACGAAGGCGGCGCAATGACCAGAGGAAATCGGAACCGAAGATTGCCGTCAGCGGGGATCTTCGCTCGCGGATACCAGGGCTTCCGCCAGGCCGCTGGCGCGACGGGTAACACGGGTCGCGGCCTGCAGGAACAATTCCCGGTTGCCCAACAACAGGACGCCTTTTCGCGCGCGCGTGACCGCGGTATAGATAAGCTCACGGGTCAGCAGCGGGTTGTCCCGCGTGGGCAACACCAAGGCGATACGGTCGAATTCCGAGCCCTGGGATTTGTGCACCGTCATGGCAAATGCCGATTCCCATGCGGGCAAGCGGGCAGGCGGCAGACGCAGGAACCCTTCCCGTCCGTCGGAAAACCAGACGCATGTTTCCCCCTCCGTTTCCAGAACCAGGCCGACATCGCCATTGTTGAGCCGCGTGGCCGGATCATTCTTCAGAATGAGTATGGGTTGGCCGTGAAATGGCTGGCGAGTTCGCCAGGCCGGACGACACGCGTCGGCAAACGCCTTTTCCAGCCGCGCGTTGATTCCTTCCACACCCTGCTCTCCCTGGCGCACCGCGCACAGGACGCGGAACGCGCCAAGAGCCTGGAACAGGGCAAACAACAGCGCCGGACGGCAGACCGCGTCCCGGTGTCGGGTTTCCCAATCCGCGAGCGCCGCCCGATAGGCCGAAAATCCTTCCAGCAACCGGGGAAAATCCAGGGATTCCACGTGCAACAGCGCTTCCTGCCCATCGTGGGAAACATCGGCGAACGCTTCCCAGGCCGAGCCTGCCTGCCCTGCGGCCAAGGCTGCCGCCAGCCGCCCCAGAGGAGACGGAGCATCGAAACGATAGTTACGCGTGAGCCAGACCACGGCGTTTTTCAGGGGGAAATCCTCATTTCCCGCATGGGGCAGCTCCTCCAGAATTTCCGGCGGCCAGTCGAGCAACCTGGCGATCTGCCGGCGAAACGGCGCAGTGAGACTGGCGTGCGTGGACAGGACAGAAAACACCGATCCCGCCTCCACGGATTGCAACTGGTTCCTGTCGCCCAGCAGGACCAGGCGCGCCCGGATGGGCAGGGCTTCCATGAGTTTCAGGGCGAGATCGAGGTCCAGCATCGAGGCCTCGTCGACCACCAGCGCGTCGACCGGCAGGGGGTTGCGCGCGTGGTAAAGCGCCGCATCGTTGTCCGGACGCAGGCCCAGGAGACGATGCAGGGTCGTGGCCTGCCGGGGCAGGAGGGCGGCGATGTCCAGCGGCAGCGCGCGCGCGCGCGTCGCCAGGGATTCCTGCAGGCGCGCCGCCGCCTTGCCCGTGGGGGCGGCGAGCGCGACACGCAAGTCAGGCGTGTCCGACAGCAGGCAGGCGAGCAAACGCGCCACCGTGGCGGTCTTGCCCGTGCCCGGTCCACCACTGACAACGGTCAACTGGCGACACAAGGCGAGCGCCACCGCCAGTTTCTGACCGTCGCCGGGCGCGGCGTCCGGAAAAATCTCGCGCAGCATCCGTCGCGCTCCCTTTCCAGGCGGCGGGGAGGCCTGGTGGCGTGTCCGCAGGGCCGTCGCCAGACGTTGTTCCGCGTCGAAATGACGCGCCAGATAAAGGCGATTCGCTTCCAGGACCAAGGGTTTTGCGCGTGCCTCGCGCGCCGCGCCGACGATGCCGGAGACCCGCAGCAAGTCCGGGAAATTCGCCGGTGTTTCCGGCAAGCGCCAGCAGGCATGCCCCTCCGCCACCGCCAGCGCCAGGTTCAACCCGGCTTGCCGCACCGCCTGTATCGCGGAATCGGACGCACCCGCGCGCGCCGACCAGCGCTGGCACTGGTCGGCGAAGGCTTGCGCGAGCAGGAGTCCGGATGCATCTGGAAGGGTGTCACGCGCATTTTCAGGGACGGTGGAAAACATGCTTTTTCTTCGACTACTCCGCCCGGCGCGCCGCGTCCAGGATTGCTTCGGCAAAAGTTGGCGCGAGCGCGGCGGGGAAATCATGCCCCATGCCGGGCACGATCCGAAATTCCGCGCCGGGAATGCTGGCCGCGGTATCCCGTCCGCAGGCAAAGGGAATCAGGGGATCGTCCGCGCCATGCAACACCACCGTCGGCGCGCAGATGCCAGCCAGCATGCGCCGCCGATCACCCCCCATCAGCAAGGCCGCAAGCTGCCGCGCCACTCCGATCGGATGAAAACCACGCCGGAATTCGGCGGTGAACTGGGCCGTCAGTTCGTCATCCGGCGTTGGATAAGCGGGACTCATCAGGACTTTCTGCCGCTGGACACTGTCGGCCACGATGGCGGCCTCGGTCTGGCCAAGCGGCAGGGGCGCGAACATCGCCCGGAGCGCGGCGGGTGTCGGCGGCGGCAACAGGGGGTTTCCCGAAGAGGACATGATGGACGTAAGCGACAGGCAACGCGCCGGCTGACTGGCCGCCACGATCTGCGCAATCATGCCGCCCATCGAGGCCCCGGCGACATGCGCCTCCCGAATGTTGAGTGCGTCCATCAGGCGCACGGTATCGTCCGCCATGTCGGCAAGCGTGTAGGGCAACGTCGCCACCGGCACGAAAGTGGGCGCAAACGGGTTCAGCCCGCGTAAACGCTTCAGATCCGGATTGCCCAGCTTGTCCATGCGCGAGGAAAGCCCAATGTCCCGGTTATCGAAACAGATCACGCACAGGCCCGCGTCGCAAAGCCGCTCGATGAGCGCGCGGGGCCAGCGGATGAGTGGCGTTCCCAGACCCTGAATCAGGATCAAGGCCGACCGCGCGGCAGGGTCGCCGTGTACCTCGGTTTCCAAAAACAGATCGCCAATGTCGATGCGCATATCCGCTTTCACACGTGAGACACAAGGGGGAAATTGCCGCCCGCGAACGCGAAAACAGCGGGAATGCGCGAGGAGGAAAAAATCTTGCCGCGTCCGGACACGAGCGCGCCCGGACGCGCCACGCCTTTTTTCCCCCTCACGGTTTTCCCTGCGCGCCCTCGTAGGCCGCCACGATGCGCGCAACCAGCGGGTGACGCACCACATCTTCCTTCAGGAAACGGGTGATGGCGATGCCGCGTACTTCCGACAGGATACCGACCGCGTCGGCAAGGCCGCTCCCTTGCCCCCTGGGCAAGTCGACCTGCGAGGGATCGCCGGTCACCACAGCCTTGGCGCCGATGCCGATGCGGGTGAGAAACATCTTCATCTGTTCGGGCGTGGTATTTTGCGCCTCGTCCAGAATCACGAACGCATGGTTCAGGGTGCGACCACGCATGAACGCCAACGGCGCGATTTCCAGCGCGCCTTTTTCGTAGAGCTTGCCGACGCGGTCGAAGCCCATCAGATCGTAAAGGGCGTCATAAAGGGGACGCAGGTAGGGATCAACCTTCTGCGCCAGATCGCCGGGCAGGAAACCCAGGCGTTCGCCCGCCTCCACCGCCGGGCGCGTAAGCACGATGCGCTCGACCAGATCGCGCTCGAAGGCGTCGACAGCACAGGCGACGGCCAGATAGGTCTTGCCGGTGCCTGCCGGACCGATGCCGAAGGTGATATCGTGCTCCTGGATATGCTTCAGGTATTCGACCTGGCGCGGCGTGCGACCATGCAACTCGGTCTTGCGCGTCACCAGTTGCGGACCCTCGACGGGACCACCCGGCACGGAAAGACGACGGATGGGCGCATTGCGGAATTCAATCAGGCCAAGCTGGATCGCGTCGATCGACAGATCCGCCACAGCCTGCTCGTAGAAACGTTCCAGAATCTTCACGGCATCCGCCGCCGCCGCGCCACGCACCGTCAGACGTTCGTTGCGACGGGCAATCACCACATCCAGCGCGCTTTCGATCTGGCGCAGGTTTTCATCAAGCGGCCCGCACAAGTTGGCCAACCGCGCATTGTCAACGGGAGTCAGGAGCAATTCCAGCGAATGTTGCGCGATTGTGGTTTTCCTAGTCATGTATCACTACCTCTCCCCGCAGGGAATGCGGCAGCGCCCCGGTAACCCGGACATCGATGAAGTGATGGATCTGGCGCGGATTGCCGACGAAATTGACAACGCGGTTGTTGTCGGTGCGCCCGGCCAGTTCGCCGGGATTCTTCCGGGAGACGCCCTCGACCAAAACCCGCTGGATCGTGCCGATCATCGCCCGGGAGATAGCCTGCGCCCCGTCTTCGATACGTTCCTGCAAGCGGGTGAGGCGCGCCGATTTCACTTCCCTGGGCGTATCGTCCGCCATTTCCGCCGCCGGAGTGCCGGGGCGAGGACTGAAAAGAAAAGAGAACGACGCATCAAAGCCAACTTCGTCGATCAATTGCAAGGTTTTCTCGAAATCGGCCTCTGTCTCACCGGGGAAACCGACGATGAAATCCGACGAGAGCGCGATGTCGGGCCGCGCGGCGCGCAGCCTGCGCGCGACCGACTTGTATTCCAGTGCCGTATAGCCGCGCTTCATGGCCGCCAGCACGCGGTCCGAGCCGGCCTGCACAGGCAGATGCAGATGTGAAACCAGCTTGGGCACGCGCGTGTAGGCCGCGATCAACCGTTCTGTCATCTCGCGCGGATGCGAGGTGGTGTAACGAATGCGTTCGATACCGGGAATTTCCGCCGTGTACTCGATCAGCATCGCGAGATCGGCCTGTTCGCCACCTTTCCCCAGAGCGCCCCGATAGGCATTGACATTTTGTCCGAGCAGGGTCACTTCCCGCACCCCGGCATCCGCAAGCCCCGCGATTTCCGTCAGCACATCGTCGAAAGGCCGGGAAATTTCGTCGCCGCGCGTATAGGGAATGATGCAGAAGGTACAGAATTTGGAGCACCCTTCCATGACAGAGACGAAGGCGGACGACCCCCTGGTCCCGGCAGGCGGCATGGCGTCGAATTTCTCGATTTCGGGAAAGGAAATGTCAACGACCGGCGCGCCTTTCTCGCGTCGCTCGGTAATGAGCTGTGGCAGCCGATGCAGGGTCTGCGGACCGAAAACCAGATCGACATAGGGCGCGCGCGTGATGATGGCCTCGCCTTCCTGGCTGGCGACACAGCCGCCAACGCCAATCAGGAGGTCGGGGTTTTGCGCTTTCAGGCGCCGGATGCGCCCCAGATCGTGAAACACCTTTTCCTGCGCTTTTTCACGCACGGAACAGGTGTTGAACAGGATGATGTCCGCTTCCTCGGGCCGGTCGGTTCTGATGATTGCCTCGTGTTCGGCAAGCACATCGGCCATCTTGTCCGAATCGTATGCGTTCATCTGGCACCCGAAAGTGCGGATGAACAGTTTCTTGGACATAAAAGAAAACCAGGGAAAACAGACGCGAAACCGGAACAGGCACGCGCTGGATCAATAGAGCGGCATGGGCAGCGGAGACGGCATGGAGATTTTCAGCGCGGATATTTCCGACGGCGTCAAAATCCAGATGCGCCACACGTTCGCGCCCGTTGCGTCCATTTGATAGAGAACCGGGAAATTGGAACCGGACAGCATGGAAGGCAGAACAATACGATTGAATTCGTTGCGAATCTGCAACCCTGGCGCGGCAGGGAATGTCTTGCCGCTGATCGATACCTTGCCCAGCCTGGGTGCGCTATCCAGCGACCCCGACACGGCATTGCCCGGAAACATCCGCGTCAAGCCGTAAGGCACACCCATCGACTGCGGCGTTTGCGGCGGAGGCGCGGAAGGCGCTTCCAAGATCGCCGAAATGATGCTGCTGATGAGCGAAGAAACAAGTGGATTCAAAGGCATGTGCGTGATTATACATGATTTTTCTCAGGCGCGGAACGGATAGATTTTCCCGTATTCCATTTTTCAGGCGGAACGCGCCATTTTTTGCTGTTTCCCGTTCATCTCCTCTCGACGTCCAAATACCGCTGTCCAGCGATTCCGGAAAAGATACAAGGCGAGCATGGCCTGCACCAGGGCCGCAACGAGACTCTTGACCACCTTCGGGGTAATTCCAGGGTCATGGACATGGCGAAGAATGTCCATGAATGGCGGCAGCAAGGCCAACGTGAAGTCGCGCCATGTGTGGTCGGTCAAAAAGGGCAGCAAGCCGTAAGCAACGAACAGGAACACCAGCATCATACCGTCGGCACGGCGCGGATTGGGCGCGAGATTGATCCAGAGAATCACGGCAACGTCCCGCAGGACGAACAGGCAGATGCTCAACAGGATAAGCGTGTGCCGCCAGAAGGATGCTTCCGGTCCGAAACATATGGCGACGATACCCACGCCAATGGCGATGACAAGGTTACGGAGCCAATAAGGCAACAAACGCAACGTCAGCGCCTTGTCCTCGCGCCGGTACGCGGCGATAAGGCGCAGCCACGCGCTTTGATCCTTGCGACCAGTCAGGAGCAGCACATAGACACCGATCCAGATCAGGCCATCGCAGACGCTGAAAAAGCCGAACCACTCCTCGTATTCCCGCACGAACCCCGCACCCCAGATCATCCAGAATACGAGGAAGAACGGCCACCACCAGATGGCGTTACGCGACAGGAGCTCGGCGCGCATGAAGAGCCACAACCCGGTCAGCGCCCAGACAGCCAGGGCAAGCAGGGAGCACACCACGAACTTCCGGGCAAGCCAGTCGTGATGCCACCAGGTCATGTGCGAACCAAAAGTATTGCCGGAACTGAAATAGAACGTTTGGAACAAGCCCAGCAACAGGACCATGGACAAAACGCCACCGATGCCAAAGCGCGCGCCGCCGTCCGGTTTTCGACGACAGGCAAGCAGCGCATACATCATGGCAAGGGCATGCATGAACACGGTAACGCAAATGGTCCCCGTCCCATAAAGAAAAATATCCGGATTCGGATACCCGAGCTGATGCGCGCTCGCGCCGGCAATCGCCAGCAGAAGGATACCGCCATACCAGGTGAAAACAGTGGCGCCCAGGAGCTTGCCCCACGCCATCTGCCAGGGAGTGAGCGCCGACATGCGCTGACCATCCCAGGTGCCTTCGGCAAATTCCCGGTACACGCTATTGTAGGCTTGCACGCTTCCCCACAAGATCGTGACGGTGGTAAAGCCGAACAGGGAAAAGGCCAATATCTTCTGCCTGAGCTGTTCCTCGCCAAATCCGCCAAAGGCCACGACGATGCACAACCAGCTCAACGCGATCAGCATCGGCATGAGGATCAAACGCGGCAACGACAATTCCAGCCAGAGGTGGCGCCTGAATTCCGGATTGAAGGTACTCATACCCCGCTCTCCCGTGCGGCAAACGCCTGCAAATACATTTCCTGCAAATTGCGCGTTTGCGGCATGAATTCCAGCACATCCCACGTGCTCGCCAGCTCGCGCAGCAGGCGCGCCTGCGCGGCCTCGTCCAGCACGCCAGTGAGCGTCCAAACGGCTTCTCCAGCGAATTCCGCGCGCACATGACGCTCGGACAGCCAGGCAGAAAGACGACACGCCAGGTCGCTTTCCGTTCCCGCGGCCAGGCGCAGGCGAAACGTCCGTTCAGAGGGGATGTCCGAGGTGTTGCTGTGCGCTGTCTCCAGTCGCCGGTGCGAGAGTAGCCGCCCCTGCTCCAGCACCAGCATGGCCGTGCAGTAATCTTCCAGTTCGGCGAGAATGTGGGAGGAGATCAGCAAGGTCATTCCGGCAGCGGCCAGGTTCTTCATCAAACGGGACAAATCCGCGCGCGCCTGTGGATCAAGACCGGAAGCAGGTTCGTCGAGAAGCAGGACCATGGGACGATGCACGATGGCCTGCGCCAACGCCAGGCGTTGGCGTTGTCCGCGGGAAAGCGTTCCGGCGCGATCGTCCAGACTGGCTTCCAGCGCAACCTGTCTTGCCGCCCATTGCACAGCTTCTTCCGCTTCATCATCGGCAAAGTTGCGGGCACAGGCAGCGTGGAGCAGACAACAGCGAACGCTCAAATCCTTGTACAGGCCGAAATGATCCGGAAGATAGCCCATGATCCGGTGCGCCGCGCGCGGCGTTTCCCAGATATCAAGGCCATTCATGAAAATATGGCCTTCCATCGGCTCCTCCAGCGCCGCCATGGTGCGCAGGAGCGTGGTTTTCCCCGCGCCATTCGGTCCGACCAGCGCCGTAATGGAAGCCGCCGGCAATTCAAAGCCGACTCCGTCAAGCGCCCGATGGCCGGGATAATCGTAAGTGACGTCCTGTACGACGATCATCGTGGAAGACACAGCGTGTACGGCATCGGCGACATGCATCCGAAATCCCATGTGTTATGCGGGGAAAAGACTGTACACGCAATCGCGCCATACGGCAATTTCATGCAAAAAACATCCCTGGGATTCAGGTCGCGGCGGCCAGTTTAAAATCCCCTGGCCGGAATCCCAGGAACCAGAGCGCGGCGAAATAGACAACCATGCCGCCCGCCACCAGGATGCCCAGGCGCGCCAGGCGCTCGGCAAAGCCATAGGCGAGCCAGTGTTCCGCGCTGCCCATGCCGAACCACAATGTGACGCCGAGGATGCCGAGCGCCGGCAGGAGCTTCAGGCTGAAACCGCGCCATCCCGGCAAGGGTGTGAAAACATGGCGGCGGCACAGCCCCCGGTAAAGCAGGAAGGCGTTGAAGCAGGCGGCAAGTCCGATGGAAAGCGCAAGGCCAGCGTGTCCGAAACGTATCTGATCGAAGTGTGTGATGATGTGGCGCAGGCTCGCGACCGAGGGAAGAAATCCAAAATGCGCAAAGCCAAGTCCAAAAATGAACATGAGGTTCATGCACTGCGTGGCGGCAAGCGAAAGAAGGGCGATCCTGACCGGTGTCCTGATGTCCTGGCGCGCGTAAAAGCCGGGAGCCAGCACCTTGACCAGGATCATGCCGGTCAACCCAAAGCTGTAGGCAACGAGCGCCACACGGGTTTGCAGCACATCGTGCGCCGTGAACGCGCCATGATGAAACAGGGTGGCAATCAGCGGCATGGACAAAATAGCGAGGGCAAGCGCGGCAGGAAGCGCAAGCAGCAAGGTGAGACGCAATCCCCAGTCCAAGATGCGCCGGTAGTTTTCCCAGTCATCCGTGGCGTGGCATTTGACGAGCGAGGGCAACAGAATGGCGCCAAGCGCCGCGCCCAGCACTCCGGCGGGAAGTTCCATCAGGCGGTCGGCGTAATAAAGCCAGGAAACGCTGCCGCTCACCAGGCAGGAAGCGAAGATGGTGTTGATGAGGAGGCTGACTTGCGAGACCGAAACGCCCAGGGTCGCGGGCGCCATGAGCTTCAGGATACGGCGCACGCCCTCGTCCCGCCAGGCGCGCGAAATCCGCAGGGAAGGACGCGGCAGCATGCCGATCCGGCGCAACGCGACCAGTTGCAGCCCCAGTTGCAACACGCCGCCCAGGAATACGGCCCAGGCAAGCGCCAGGATGGGTGGGTCGAACCAGGGGGCGGCGAAAAGCGCCATGCCGATGAAGCTGAAATTCAGGAGCGCCGGCGTGAGCGCGGGAATGACAAAACGGCTCCAGGTGTTCAGGATGCCCGCCGCCATCGCGGTGAGCGACATGAACAGGATATAGGGAAAGGCAATGCGGGTAAGCGTGACGGTGAGCGCGAATTTGCCCGGCTCCGCCGTAAATCCCGGCGCGGAGGCCAGGACCAGCGCCGGCGCGACCAGAACGCCCAGGCAGGTCACAAGGAAAAGGACAAAACTCAGGACGGTCGCCGTGTGATTCAGCAGTTCCCGTGTTCGCTCGATCCCCTGTTTGTTTTTGTATTCTCCCAGAATCGGCACGAAGGCCTGTGAGAACGCGCCTTCGGCGAACAGCCGCCGCAGCAGGTTGGGCAACTTGAAAGCAACAAAGAATGCGTCGGTGAAACTGGTCTTGAAAACATCGGCAATCACGTAATCCCGCGCGAAACCCAGAATGCGGGAAAACATGGTCATGCCGCTGACGGTAGCGAGCGCGCGAAGAAGATTCATGAAAAGGAGGTTATCAAGACCATTGCCTGCACAAGGCGCGAAATGTATAATTATACGCTTTGCCGGTGTAGCTCAGCTGGTAGAGCAGCGCATTCGTAATGCGAAGGTCGGGAGTTCGAATCTCTTCTCCGGCACCACAATTCTTTTCAGGTTTTCCCCTGAAGTGGGAATCTTTGGAAATTCAATCGGATCCCCTTGATCTATTCTTATATTTTGCGCCCGGCGCTGTAGAAACCATCCTGCCCCCCTCCCCCTCCAGGAATTCCCTGCGGAGAAATGCGACAGCATTCATTGATTGACCGCCCGATATGGCAAAAGCGGGCACGCGGAGATCGCGCGGATTTATCATCCTGCTATGTCGGACGCAGAGCTCGTTTTCTTTCGATTTCCGTCAGATACCGTTTTCTCAGGCGGATATTTTTCGGCGTGATTTCCACGAGCTCGTCATCGGCGATGAATTCGATGGCCGATTCCAGTGTCAGAAGCACAGGGGGGACGAGGCGCACGGCCTCGTCGGTGCCGGAGGCGCGGATGTTGGTGAGCTGCTTTCCTTTCACCGGGTTCACCACAAGGTCGTTGTCGCGGCTGTGGACGCCGATGATCATGCCTTCGTAGAGTTTTTCGCCGGGATTCACAAACATGCGCCCCCTGTCCTGCAATTTCCAGAGAGCATAGGCAACGGCTTCGCCGCTTTCCTGCGAGATGAGAACGCCATTCCTGCGCTCGGCGACACCGCCTTCCCGCGTCGGCGCGTATTCGTCAAAAACGTGGCTCATGAGACCCGTGCCACGCGTGAGATTCATGAATTCACCCTGAAAACCAATGAGGCCGCGCGCCGGAATCCGGTATTCGATACGCACCCGGCCGCGACCGTCCGGAACCATGTCCAGCATGTCGCCCTTGCGCAAACCCAGCGATTCCATGACGCCGCCCTGGTGCGCCTCCTCCATGTCTACGGTCAGCATTTCGTAGGGCTCGCACTCCACGCCATCGACCACGCGCTTAACCACGCGGGGACGCCCCACTGCCAGTTCGTAGCCTTCGCGACGCATGTTTTCGAGCAGGATGGAAAGGTGCAGCTCGCCACGCCCGCAAACGTCGAATACGTCGCCGTTGGGCGTGTCCTCCACACGCAGCGCCATGTCAATGAGGAGCTCCCTGTGCAAGCGGTCGCGGATTTGCCTGCTGGTGACGAATTTCCCTTCAGTGCCCGCGAGCGGACTTGTATTGACCATGAACTGCATGGCGAGCGTCGGCTCGTCGATTTTCAGCAAGGGAAGAGATTCCGGTTTTTCCGGGTCGGCAAGCGTGCAACCCAGGGCTAGATCCTCAATCCCCGTTACCTGGATGATGTCGCCAGCCTGGCCCGCTTCCAGCTCCACCTTGTGCAGGCCCTTGAAGCCAAACACCTGCCCGATTTTCGCCTTGAAGGGCGCGCGTTCGTGCTGCGCGGATTCTTCCTCGGAGCCAAACATCACCATCACTTGCTGGCCGGGCTTCACCTGTCCGCGCCGGACACGACCCACGCCGATGCGGCCCACGTAGGAGCTGTAATCGAGCGCGGAGACCTGCAATTGCAAGGGCGCGTCCACATCCGCTTCCGGCGCGGGGATGTGGCTCAAGATGGTCTCGAAAAGCGGTCGCATGTTTTCGCGCGGTGCTTTCAGGTCCAGCGCCGCCCAGCCGTTCAGGCCGGAAGCGTAAACGATGGGAAAATCCAGTTGCCGGTCGCTTGCGCCCAGTTTGTCGAAGAGGTCGAACGTGTGGTTGATGGCGTTGTCCGGATTGGCGCCGTCGCGGTCGACCTTGTTTACGACCACAATCGGGCAAAGCCCCAGCCCGAGCGCTTTCTTGGTGACAAAGCGGGTTTGCGGCATTGGCCCTTCCACGGCGTCGACCAGGAGCAACACGCCATCGACCATGCCCAGCACCCGCTCGACCTCGCCGCCAAAATCGGCATGACCCGGCGTGTCCACAATATTGATGTGAATGCCTTCATATTCCACCGAGGTATTCTTGGCAAGGATGGTGATGCCGCGCTCCTTTTCGAGATCGTTGGAATCCATCACCCGCTCGGAAACCTGCTGATGCGCGGCGAAGGTTCCGGACTGGCGCAAAAGCTGGTCAACGAGCGTCGTCTTGCCATGATCGACATGGGCGATAATGGCAATGTTGCGAATGGGGCGGACGGACATAATGTGGGTTACCGGGAAGAAAAACGCGGATTCTAGCAAACCTCATTTTCCGCCCGCGCAAAAACGAACTCTTGCGAGACCGTCCGGCGGGGAAAGATTGGTTTGAAACGGAACGTCAATCGTTGATCGCGGCTTTCAGTTTGGCGCCCGCGGAAAACTTGACGTTCCTGGAAGCGGGAATGTTGATCGTCGCGCCGGTGCGCGGATTGCGTCCGGTGCGAGCGGCGCGTTTGCTCAAGGTGAAAGAACCAAACCCGACGAGTGAGATGCCATCGCCCTTGGCAAGGGTTTCCGCCACGACCGCCAGGAGGTCGTCCAAGGTATTCGCGGCCGTGCTGCGGGAAATGCCGCTCTTGGCGGCCAGGGCTTCAACCAACTCGGTTTTGTTCATGATGTGCATTCCTGTACGGTGAAAAAATCGGGGGACGTATTATCCACTGGTAAAGTACGTGTTGCCTAGATAGTGTCGTCACAAGATAGCAATCCACAGAGCGATGCAGCGGATTTGCACGGCAGCTACGAAAGACGCCAGATTCTTGGCATAGCGGGTCGCAATGCCGCGCCAACGCTTCAGATGCATGAATGCATTCTCCACCAGATGTCGATGCCGATACAGATGTTCGTCATACGGACGCAATACTTTCCGGTTCTTCTCCGGCGGAATCACCACTTGCATTCCCGCCCCTTCCGCCCTTTCCACAATTCCATTCGTGTCGCAACCCCGATCCGCCAGTAGGCACTGCGCGTCAATCCCTTCGATCAACCCGCTCGCCTTTGCGCAATCCGCTCGGGAACCCTCTGTAACAAATACTCTGACCTGCGTACCATGCGTATGCGTCTTCACGTGGCTCGCGTCAATCATCAGCCATTCGTGATCCGCTTCGTCGATCAGACACGCTAGCAGGGACTCCCAGACTCCCTTGTCTCGCCAACGGCAAAAACGCCGATGCGCGTTCTTCCAGTCTCCATACGATGGCGGCAAATCCCGCCAGGGCGCTCCGGTACGCAAAATCCAGAACACCGCATTGATGAATTGCCGGTTATCCCGCGCCTTGCCTCCCCAGGAACCTTTCCAACCCGGAAGATGGGGTTCCAGAAGCTCCCACACATGCTCTGGAATATCGTGACAGTGTTGCGCCGTATCCATGCTCCACCCTTGTTGGTAGACATTCTCAATAGAGTCGCAAATTTTTCGTGACGACACAATCTAGTCGTCCGAGGGGAAATTTTTCCGCGCAATCGGCTTGGAAGAACCTCTTCGGGCAAACTACAATGCTCATCCCTTCATACGGCGATGTTTTTTCATGTTCTCCTCCCTGCGCGCCTATGTCCGTTCGGTGTTTGATCGCGATCCCGCGGCACGTTCGACCTGGGAGGTTCTGACCTGTTATCCCGGCGTGCACGCCATTGCCGCGCATCGCCTGGCGCACCAACTGTGGCGCTGGCGGTTCCGCTGGCTGGCGCGCTTCGTTTCGCACATGGCGCGCTGGTGTACCGGCATCGAAATCCATCCGGGCGCGGTGATCGGGCGGCGATTTTTCATCGATCACGGAATGGGCGTGGTGATCGGCGAAACAGCGGTAGTCGGTGACGACGTGACGCTCTATCACGGCGTCACCCTGGGCGGTACTTCGTGGAACAAGGGACGGCGGCATCCCACCCTGGGCGACCGGGTGGTGGTGGGCGCAGGCGCGAAAGTGCTTGGGCCGATCACCGTGGCCGCCGACGCGCGCGTGGGCTCCAACGCCGTAGTGACCCGTGACGTGCCTTCCGGGGCAACAGCCGTCGGCATTCCCGCCCACAATATCCTGAGTGGAACAGGATACGAGGATTCGCGGGAAGCGCACGCCAACCGGCTGGGATTTTCCGCCTACGCCGTCGGCAGGGATCAAGGCGATCCGCTGGCGCAGGCCATCCACGCGCTTCTGGACCACGCCGTAAAGGTCGACAGTCGCATCCAGACACTGGTCGCGCAACTGCGGGCAGCCGGAATCGACATTGGCGACGAAACGCCCCGGCCCTCGTTCGATCCCGCCTATCTCAACAAAATCGTTGACTGATTCCAGCAGATCCCCGGTTCAACCAAAAAGTTGATTAATGTGCTCAGGTATTGTTATATTTGAGCCCCGCGTTGCGTACAGAGAGAATTCCCATGCGATTGACCACCAAGGGAAGATTTGCCGTCACGGCCATGATGGATCTGGCGCTCCAGGCCCACGCGACGCCTGCCGCGCCGGTGGCGCTGGCAAGCATTAGCGAACGGCAGGGCATTTCCCTTTCCTACCTCGAACAACTGTTCGGCAAGCTGCGTCGCCATGGTCTTGTGCGGAGCGTGCGCGGACCGGGCGGCGGCTATTACCTGGGGCGTCCGCTGGCTGACCTGCGCGTGGCGGACATCATCCGGGCCGTAGACGATTGCCTGGACGCGACCCTGTGCGGCGGCAACGGCAATTGCCGCGACGATGGCAACTGCATGACCCACGAACTGTGGCAAGCCCTGAACCGCAGAATCTACGACTATCTGGAATCCGTCTCCCTCGGCGACCTGATCGCGCAACACCGGCAGGGCCAGGAACATCCGGGATCTTTTCCCCTGGCGGCGTAGGAATCACATCCCGTGTTCACACCCGTCTATCTGGACCACAACGCGACCACGCCGGTGCACGCGCGCGTGCTGGAGGCCATGTTGCCGTATCTCGGCGCGCGTTGCGGCAATCCCTCCAGCCGGCATGAATACGGGCGCGCCGCCCTGAAAGCCATCGAGCGCGCGCGCGAGCAGGTGGCGGTAGCGGCAGGCGCGCACCCAACGGAAGTTGTGTTTGCAAGTGGCGGTTCCGAAGCCAACAATCTCTTCCTGAAAGGTGTCGCGGCGGCCAGCGGCAAGCCTGGCATTGTCGCCGTGAGCGCTGTCGAGCATGCCAGCGTGCGTGCGCCGGCCCGGCAGCTTGTCCGGCAGGGCTGGCGCATCCTGGAGTTGCCCGTAGACGACGCGGGCCGCGTGACGCCGGATGGCGTGACAACGGCGCTGGGAGAACGCCCGTCGCTCTGGTCGGTGATGCTGGCGAACAACGAAACCGGCGTCCTGCAAGACGTGGCGAACATCGCAAGCCAGGTGCGCGAAGCCGTCCCTGGCGCGTATTTCCATACCGATGCGGTACAGGCGTTCGGTAAAATCCCGATGGATTTTCGCGCGCTCAACCAGGCGGGGGTCCACGCGCTTTCCGTGGCGGCGCACAAGGTCCACGGTCCCAAGGGCGCGGCGGCGCTGATCGCAGACAAGCGCCTGGACCTCTTTCCCCTGATCGCTGGCGGCGGGCAAGAGCGGGGTCTGCGTTCCGGCACCGAAAACGTGGCGGCCATTGTCGGCTTCGGCGCCGCGGTGGAATGGGCAGCGGCGGAACGCGAGACAGAGGCGTGGCGCCTGACGGAACTGCGCGCGCGTCTCGAAACGGGGCTGCGCGCCATGGGCGCGGCGATTTTCGGCGCGGCGGCAGCGCGTCTTCCCAACACCGTCTGTTTCGCCTTTGCCGATCTGGACGGCGAGACGCTGGTCGGCAGGCTTGACCGGGCCGGATTCGCCATAGCCAGCGGCGCGGCCTGTTCGAGCGCCAGCCCCGGGCCATCGCATGTGCTTGTCGCAATGGGCGTGCCGGACCGCCTCGCGCGCGGCGCTGTGCGCGTAAGCCTGGGAATTGAAAACACCGCCCGGCATATCGACGATTTTTTGCTTGCCCTGGAAAGAACCCTTTCCGAACTCAAGGAATTGACAGCGCTGCACATCCAGCGCTCACGGAGCCTGTCCCATGAAATTGCCCATTTATCTTGATTATTCCGCGACGACCCCGGTCGACCCACGGGTCGTGGACAAGATGCTGCCCTGGCTTGCCGAAAAATTCGGCAATCCCGCCTCGCGTTCACACAGTTTTGGCTGGGAGGCGGAAACCGCCGTGGAGGAAGCGCGCGGGCAGGTCGCCGCGCTGGTGAATGCCGACCCCCGGGAGATCATCTGGACTTCCGGCGCGACGGAATCCGACAACCTTGCCATCAAGGGCGCTGCGCATTTCTACGGCGCCTCCAGGGGAAAACACCTGGTCACCGTGAAGACCGAGCACAAGGCGGTGCTCGACACCATGCGGGAAATGGAGCGCCAGGGATTCGAGGCGACTTACCTTGACGTCATGGAAAACGGCCTCATCGATCTGGAAGCGTTCAAGGCCGCGCTCAGGCCCGACACAAGCCTTGTCTCCATGATGTTGGTCAACAACGAAATCGGCGTTATCCAGCCGATTGCCGAAATCGGCGAAATCTGCCGGGAGAAGGGAATCATCTTCCACGTCGACGCGGCGCAGGCGGCTGGCAAGGTGGAAATCAATCTGGCGTGCCTGAAGGTGGATCTGATGAGCTTTTCCGCCCACAAGATCTACGGGCCCAAAGGCATCGGCGCGCTTTACGTGCGCCGCAAACCCCGCGCGCGGCTGGAAGCGCAGATGCACGGCGGCGGCCATGAGCGGGGTTTTCGCTCCGGCACGCTGCCCACACACCAGATCGTCGGCATGGGCGAGGCCTATCGGCTGGCAAAGGAAGAAATGGCGGAGGAAAACGCGCGTGTCGGCAGGCTGCGCGACCGGCTCCTCGCCGGGCTTTCCGGCATTGAGGCTGTCTATGTAAACGGCGACCTCACGCGGCGGATCGCGCACAATCTGAACGTGAGTTTCGCCTACGTGGAAGGGGAATCGCTGATGATGGCGATCAAGGATCTGGCCGTATCCTCCGGTTCCGCCTGCACTTCGGCGAGCCTGGAGCCTTCCTACGTGCTGCGCGCCCTGGGGCGCGAGGACGAACTCGCGCACAGTTCCATTCGCTTTACCTTGGGACGGTTTACCACGGAAGAGGAAATCGACTATGCGGTCGCGCTCCTGCACCGGAAAATCGAAAGGCTGCGGGAAATGTCGCCGCTCTGGGAAATGGTGCGGGATGGCGTCGACCTGAGCACGGTGCAATGGGCGGCGCATTGATGCCCGCGTGAAACGATACAGGAGAACAAAGGATGAGCTATAGCGTCAAGGTCATCGACCATTACGAAAATCCCCGCAATGTCGGGGGCTTCGACAAGGATGAGGAAGGCGTCGGCACCGGCATGGTGGGTGCGCCCGCCTGCGGCGACGTGATGAAGTTGCAAATCAAGGTCGGCGAAAACGGCGTCATCGAGGACGCGCGCTTCAAGACCTACGGTTGCGGTTCGGCGATCGCCTCGTCCAGTCTGGTGACGGAATGGGTGAAGGGAAAAACCGTGGATGAAGCGCTCGCAATCAAGAATACCCAGATTGCCGAGGAACTGGCGCTGCCGCCGGTCAAGATTCATTGCTCCATCCTGGCCGAGGACGCCATCAAGGCAGCCGTGGCCGACTACAAGAAGAAGCATTCCGGCTAAAGGAGGATGGACATGACAGTAACCCTTACCGAACAAGCGGCCCGGCACGTCGCCGACTACCTCGCCAGGCGCGGCAAGGGCTTGGGCCTGCGCCTGGGCGTGCGCACCAGCGGCTGCTCCGGCATGGCCTACAAGCTGGAGTTCGTGGATGAAGCGGGCAGTGACGACGAAATCTACGAAAGCCATGGCGTCAAGGTTTTCGTGGATGCCAGAAGCCTCCCCTATCTGGAAGGCACCGAACTCGATTATGGCCGGGAAGGACTGAATGAAGGCTTTCGCTTCAACAATCCCAACATCAGGGACCAGTGCGGCTGCGGGGAAAGCTTCAGCGTGTAAGGGCGAAATAAAGTAGCGGGAGCATCCGCTCCCGGCCATTCAATACGGGGGAGCTGGAAGCTCCCCCGCTTTGTCATTGCCGTCCACCAGGACACGCCCGCGGGGCAACCGTCGATTGGCGGCGACCTGACCGGCTAGCGGGACTTCGTTACAAAAACTGTTCTGACCCGACAAGCGCAATCTTGGTGAGGCCATTGCGTTGCACCGCCGCCATGACGGCCACAACGGTTGCGTAAGACGCGGCGCGGTGGGGGCGAATGTGCAGCTCCGGCTGGACACCCTGGCGCGATGCCGCCGCGAGACGCGGTTCAAGCGTCGCAACGTCGGGTACGATTTCGCCGTTCCACAGGATGCTGCTGTCCTGTTCAATATGGATGCGCACAACCTCCGGCTGCGCGAGGGGCGGCAGCGGGTTGCCCTGGGGCAGGTTGAGTTCCACCGAGTGAAGCTGGATCGGAATCGTGATAATCAACATAATCAACAAGACCAGCATGACATCGATCAACGGCGTCGTGTTGATGTCGACCATCACTTCCTGCGTGGATGAATGCCCGATATTCATTCCCATAAAACTGTCCCTTCATTCCTTGCCGAACTCAGCCACGTGGCGGAGGTTCGGTAATAAAGCCGATTTTCAAGATGCCGCTGCGCTGGCAAGCCAGCACGACACGACCCACATGCTCGTATTGCGCCGCCTCATCGCCGCGGATTTGCACTTCCGGTTGTGGCTTGCTGGTTGCCGCCTGGCGCAGGCGATCCCGCAAGGTTTCGTTGTCCAGGGCTTCCTGGTTCCAGAATACCCGACCATCGCGCGCCACCGTGATATTGATGTTTTCCGGTTTGGTTTCCTGCGGCTGGTTGATTTCCCTGGGCAAGGCCACCGGCACGACATGCGTCGCAACGGGAATGGTAATCAGGAAGATAATCAGCAGCACCAGCATCACATCTACCAGCGGCGTGGTGTTGATGGCCGAAATCGCCTCTTCTTCCGCAGACTGGCCGATATTCATTCCCATGACGTATCTCCTCGATTTTCAGGCAACGGCGGACACCTTGGCGGCGATGGTGCGCGAGGTTTCACCGCCCAGGAGCGTGGCATGGAGATCAATGCCGAAGGCGCGCACCTCATCCAGGGCCGCCTTGTTGCGACGCACCAGCCAGTTGTAGCCGAGCACGGCCGGAACAGCGACGGCAAGGCCGATTGCGGTCATGATCAACGCCTCGCCCACCGGCCCGGCCACCTTGTCAATGGATGCCTGCCCGGCGATGCCGATCGCGGTCAGCGCGTGATAGATCCCCCAGACCGTGCCGAACAGGCCAATGAACGGCGAGGTAGAACCCACCGTCGCCAGCAACGCCAGCCCATCCTGAAGGCGATTGTGCACATTCTCGACCGCGCGCTGGATGGATTGTTCGATCCAGGTATTGAGATCAATGTGCTCCAGGAGTCCGACATGGTGTACTTTCGCTTCCAGTCCGGTCTGGGCGATAAAACGAAACGCGCCGTTGGCGCTCAGGGTTTCGGTGCCCTGCCGCACATCGCTGGACACCCAGAATTTCCGGTGGGCTTCCCTGGCGTGCCGGAACAATTTCTGTTGTTCATAGAACTTGGTGACGATCACGTACCAACTCGCGGCGGACAAGAACAGGAGAATCGCCAGCGTACCCCTGGCGACAAAATCGCCCTGATGCCACAAGGCATCCAGCCCGTAGGGATTGGCAACGGTCTTTTCTTCGCTTGGCGCGGGGTTTGCCGGAGCGGGGGCGGGGGCAGCGGTTTCCGCGACCGCTTCCGTAACGGCCGTAGGGGCGACATCCGCCGCCGCGTCCGCTTCCTGGGCGTGCGCGATGGAAATCTGGGTAATCGCGAGCGCCGTGCCGATGACAAGAAGTGTCTGGCGCGCGTGACGACCAAGACGGGAAAGAAAGTTTGACATGATGTTCTCCATGACAGGGTAAATAAAAGGGAGGGCATCCTGAAAAATCCAGATGGTTTTGCGAACCACACCGGAAGCCCATTGGTTTTTTGAGACAGGATTCATGATGTTCGAAGTTTTCATGGTGTCCGGGGAAAAGCGCCAAGCGTCGTGTCGATCAGTTCAGTTCAAACTGGAAAGGCACCTTGACCAGCACCGGACGCGCCTGTCCGACGCAACGGAAACGCTTGACCGCGCCAGTGGCGGCCTTGTTGAAAACCGGGTCGCTGGAACGAATGACGCGGATATTGCCAATGGAACCGTTGGTATCGACGACAAACTCGACGGACACCTCGCCGCTTTTGTTGCCGCGCAGGGCTTGCGGCGGATAAGGCACGCTGCTGCGCACATCGAGATGATTCGGGCAGGTCACGCTGACGGCGGCGGCAACCGGCTCTGGCGGCGGCGGCGGTTCCGGCGCAACGACAGGCGGGGGAGGTTCCGTCTGGATGGCGACAATCACCGGCGCTTCAGGCGCGTCGACCTGGACTTCCGGCGGCGGAACATAGGAAGACGGCGGCAGGGGTTGTGGCTGGGCAACGATTCTTCGCCTTTCCAGTGGCGGGGGCGGGGGCGGCGGGGGTTCCTCGACAACCGGCTTGACTTCCTCGATCAGGCGCACGTCAAGCGGCGGCTGGAACACCTTGATTACATCGCGCGCGAGACCATTCGCCAGCGCCCACGCCAACAGGAGATGGAAAAGCACAACAAACGCAATGCCACCCAGGTGGCGGCGTGGATCGCGTTGTTGCTGCGCGTAACTAAAGGCATTGCTCATGCGTGATTTCCTGTGGATTTTATTTGCCGAAGAAATTCCATGTATTCCCTTCCAGCAGTTTCCATGCCAATCCCCCCCGGATGAACGTGTGTTTCTAACACAATGATTTTTATAGGGTTTTTCTCAAGGAACAAAAGCCAGAATTCTGTGTAGCTTTCCTGGTGATGCTGGCAAGCCATGCCTGTTGCTGTAGAAACAGACCTTCCATGCCAGGCGGACAGCAACGAAAAGGGGAAAGAAGGGAGCGGCGGGACTCAAGCCCGCGAACGAGGTTCCGCATTGACCAGTTTCGCAAAGGATCGCAAACGCTGCCCGCATCCAGCCACGCTGCCACGCTCCCACATTCCCGTGGCGCTCAATTCAGGGCGCAGAGCGCTTCTTCCCTTTCCTTGAGCACGATTCCGGCTGCCAACGTGTCGCGCGTCCGGTTTGCCGCTTCGAGCGGGCGCGCATCGATCCACGCGTCCACATCAACCGGCGCGGGAATGAACTGCCAGCGATGCAGGAAATCGCTGAAATCCTGCAAGGCGTGAATCGCGGTTTCGGTCAGGTCGGTGGCAATCTGCTGATGGACGCTCTCGCCGTAGGCAATGCTGACCCAGTGCTCACTGCTGTTGGTTTCCAGCGCCAGGAAACGTCGCGTCTCTTCCGCGTGCGTGCGCGCCCATGCTTCCGCGCGCAGAACCTGCTCGACCAGCAGCGTCGCCGAGTCGAAATGATGGTCGAGCAAATGGCGATCCACGGTCAATGTGCGCGGCGTTCCGTTGTTGGAACGGATACGGGGATCAGGATGCGTACCGGTGTCAATCACGGTATGCAGGTCGAAATGATGCGCGAACTCGGCGGCGATCGCGCCTTTCAGGAAAATGGCGTCGACCTCGCCACGCAACAAACCGACCAGTTCGGCGTTCTGTCCGCCGGAATGCGAACTGCCGAACACGTAGTGTCCTCCCGCGGCCTTGCTTGTTGCCGTGCCGCTGAAACCCGCGTCAATCTGGAAATCGACGATTTCCACATCCGGGATGTCGAGACCCTCGAGACGCAGGGCATTTTCCAGTCCGCGCAGGGCCTGCGCGCGGGTAAAGTCGATTTGCACCCGGGTACGTTTCGGCAGTCCAAAACGGCGTCCCCGCAAATCCTTCACCGTGCGAATGCCGGAATCCGGCGTGGTCAGGATGCGCTGCGTTTCATCGACCCAGGAAAGCCCCAGGAGGCGGGTGTCGCGTCCGGAAGCACGCGCCCAGAGCGCCGGAATGTTGCCGCCGTGGCGCACCGAGTTTTTCAGGGTATGGTCGAAATGGGATTCCCGAACCGCTTGCTCCCTGGATTCACGCAGCGAACGGATCTCCGTGCGTCGCTGGCGAAAACTTTCATCCAGCCAGCCTTTTTGTACGGCAATGCCCAGACCGGTAGGAACCGGACAACGGGTATACCAGAGAACGTCCAGGTGTTTTTTCATGTTTGTCTCCTTTGTTCATAGTGTTGTTCATAGTGGGAGACCGGTTTCGCAAAAACCGTGCCAAATATTATCTGATTGACTTCCATGACTTTTTTTATTTCAGGCAACGTCGACCTGTTGCTATTCCAGCAACCTTCCGCTTTGGCGGGCCACCAAAAAACCCCGGGCAAATCCCGTTTACCTTGTTTTCGAAAAGCGCCCTGGCAATATATGTCGTTCAGTATTTCATGCGTTTGTAGAGTCCTGGGGCCGGCCGTTAAAACCCATCCCGAAAACGCGAGGGGGGTCAAGTTCATCGCTAATCAAACCATGTGCAAGCAGACGTCCCCGCGCGACATTTCGGGTAATTCCCAGCAGGCGCGCCGTAGCGGACTGGTTGCGACCGCAATATTCGAATGCCTCCTCGATAATGGTTTTCGCGATCAGTTCATCCACCGAAGCGCCGCCTTGCGGCTTGCTCGCGTAGATTCTCCGCAGGGCATCCTTGAGATTGCCCACATCGCTGTCGCTGCCATTATGCGAAACCAGCCTGTCCATCAAGCCAAAATCCTCGTATTTCAACTCCTTGTCACGGCCAACAATCAGCGCGTGATGCACGGCGTTTTCCAGTTCCCGGATATTGCCCGGCCAAGGGAAGGCCATCAGGGAGGCGATGGTCGCGGGCGCGATGAAAACACCGGAGCGCGCCAGACGCTGCGAGTAATACTGGACAAAATGACTGAGCAGGATGGGAATATCCGCCGGACGCTCGCGCAGGGGCGGCAGGACAACCGTGGCGACCTTGAGTCGATAATACAGGTCCTCACGAAAACGTCCGGCGGAAACGGCCTCTTCCAGATCGACATTCGTCGCGGCAATCAGGCGGACATTGATGGGGATGGGCTTGCGCCCTCCCAATCGCACCACTTCGCGCTCCTGGAGCACCCGCAACAGCTTGACTTGCTGGTTGAGCGGCAGATCGCCAATTTCATCAAGGAACAGGGAACCGTTATCCGCCGCCTCGAACCATCCAGCCTTGGAGGCCACCGCGCCGGTAAACGCGCCGCGCTCATAACCGAACAATTCCGCTTCAATCAGGTTTTCCGCGATCGCGCCGCAATTGATCGCCAGGAAAGACTTGCGCGCCCGCTGGCTTTGCGAATGGAGATAACGCGCAATCAGTTCCTTCCCGGTCCCGGTTGCTCCGCAGACCAAGACATTGACATCGTGCGGCGCAAGGCGCTCGATGTGTTCCCTGATTTGCCGGGATTTGGGATCTTCAAACACCAGGGCGCGCGCCCTGATACTCAGGGCGTAGGAATGAGGTTCCCGGAAAGCGAGCAGGCCGCCCTTGTCGCGGAACGAAAGCGGTTCATCGACTGGAAACTCGTCATCAGTGACGCCACCGGCCTGTTCTCCATAATCAGGGAGCGGCGAGACCGGCGGGTACAGCGCAATACCATTCATGTCATGCTCCATGAAAAGAGAGATTTCATCGATTTCTGGTTTGATTCTAAAGCGTAAAAACAGTGATCTGTAATAGTAAAATATTACTTATATATGGAAATATCGCATATGAAGAAAGAACGCGGGCGCGCCACGGACGATATGCTGTTATTTCAACAGATACCTGTCGTTCTGGCAACAACGCATGCATGACGCAAGAATTACAGCATCACCGGAAAATTGACCGCGAATTGAAAAAGCCTGGAAAGCAGGCTTTTACGAAGACTATTTACGGGAAACTACGAAGATACAGGCACGGAAAACACCAAGGGAGGGTTTCCCTGTAATGTTTCCGTGGCTCTGCGGGGGACGGGATTCCTGTCAGAAACCGAATCGGCCTTCGGCAACCAGATTTTGCAGGGGCAAGCGTTCACTCGGCGCTTCCCGCGCCCGAAAACTCTCGGAGAGCGTTTCGGGTTTTCCTTTCCTGCCGATCACGATCAGGCTTTCGACGGCGTAATCATCCGGGACGCCCAGTTCGCTTTTTACCTTTTCCTGATCGAAGCCTCCGATGATGCGGGTATTCAACCCGGAAAGGTGCGCCTGCAACACGAGAAAACCGACTGCCGCGCCCGTGTCGTGCGAATGGTAGATGGAGTCAATGGCTTCCGTCTTGCCGGGCGGAACAAGCCGCCGCGCCGAAAGCGCGATAATCAGCGCCGAAGCGTGCTGCGCCCAGTCGCGGTTATAGGGAATGAGGAAATCGAGAAATTTCCGCCAATCGGGTGTACCCCGCCGTGCATACAGGAACCGCCAGGGCTGGGCGTTATAGGCGGAGGGCGCCCAGCGCGCCGCTTCAAACACTGTTTGCAATTCGGCTTCTGTCAACGTGGATTCATCGAAGGCGCGGGCAGACCAGCGCTCTACAAAAAGAGGGTTGACGCCCCGTTCTATCTGGCGTGTTTGTGACATGGGAAAACTCCATCATGCTAAAAGCGCGATAACAAAAGGAAAAGAGGGTCGTCACGCGCATGAGGACCCTCGGAAGGCGTCAGAGCAGGTCGGTTACGGGAACCAGGCCAAGCGCCTTGCCTTCCTCGAAGAGACCGGTCATGTTCCAGTTGCGCCACAACACGCCGGCGCCATAATTGCGTGGGCCGCCGACCAATTCGGAAAGCGTGGCCAGTTGCGCGGCTTCCTCGAACAGGATGATGTTCTCGGTTTGTTCACGAATGCCTTTCCTGCCCCAGACCGTGCCGCCGCCATTGGCCTCGAGAATGGCGGTGTTGTGCGGGTTTTCCGTGATCCGGTCAATGATGAAATCCACCTCTTCCTGGCGACGGTCGATATAGATCGGAATTTCGCGCAGCAGGTGATGTCGCTGAAAAGCGACATACGTGACCGGCAAGGTGCGGTGCGTCTGCCCCCAAACGGCGACATACGGCGTGTGCACATGCGAAATGATGGTGATTTCGGGACGTACGCGGAAGAGCTTGGCGTAGCGATTGTCGCCCCCGCCTCCCTTGCCGTGCAGCAGCTTTCCTTCCAGGCTGTAGATCGCGGGCTCGACCGGTTCGCCCCGGTTCCAGGGACCGGGATCATTGATGACGGCCAGTTTGTCGTCGTTCGGGATGCGCACCACGAAACCCACTGTGCCAAAAGCGGTGGTTGTCCCGGTTTCACGCAGGATGCGAAAGGCTTTTTCTCCATCCGCCTTGACGCTGGCGACAAATTCCCGCGCCGCCGCGGATAACGCAAAATTTTCAGTTCCCATCAAAGAGTCTCCAATACTTGAAAAACGCGCGATAACCGACCGCGCCACGGTGGATGAAACTGCCATCCCACATCAAGCACATCAGGCCGCCGCCCGGAAAGACTCCGGGTTTTGCTCCAGGAGCGCGCGCGCCGCCTCCAGCGGACGCGCGTCAATCCAGTCTTCGAGGGCGAAATCCCGATCGAGAAAACCATGCACGAGCATGAATCGCTTCTGGATCTCCAGCAGATCGCGCCGCTCCGCCGTAAGGTCGGGGTGCAGGAAACGATGGAAATCATGGCGATATGCGGTGGCGACCGCCGCATCGCCAGCCCCGGTTTCCCCCTTGAGAATCTCGCGCACCGCGTCGGGATTTTCCGCCGCCCAATCCGACGCCCGCAGGGTTTGCGCGAGAAAGCGCGTCACCAGGTCAAAATGCCGTTCGAGAAAATCTGCGTGCACGGTGATGGGGCGCGGCGTGCCGTTATTCACCCGGTAACGCCGTTCCGGCAGGGCGTCCAGGTCAATGCCGACTTCGGCGTCAAACTTTCGCGCCGCTTCCACAGCGCTCGCGCCCTTGGCGTATACCGCGTCGACCGCATTCTCCCGCAGGGCTTGCAACCCCTGCCAGAGATTGCCGCCGCCTCTTTCTTCCGACTGCCCCGAACCCACCTCGACAAAACGCACATCATCCAGCGTCAGGCCAACGGCATCCAGCGCGCCCTTGTAACCTTGCAGGCTCATGCCACGCGCGATGCTGCTGCCGCGCGCGTGCGCGGCAATTTCCCGTTCCACGAACGCGGGCAGGGCCAGCCGCTTGCCCTTGAGTTTCAAGGGCGCGTCGATTCCCGACCCCCGCCGCGTCAGGATGACCTGCCATTCATCGATCCAGGTCAGTCCGATCAATCTGGTCGGCGCGCCCTGCGCGCGCGCGGCGAGCGCCAGCAAGGCCCCGCCCTCACGAATCAGGCTGTCGATTTCATGGTCGTAATGATGGCGCAACAGGGCGGGCGCGGCATCCTGCAAGGTTGCCACCGCGAGGCCATCACGACGAAATTCCTCTTCCAGCCAGCCCAGGCGGTAGGCCAACCCGGTCGCCGTGGGAACCGGACAACGGGTAAACCAGATCGTCCGGTTTTCGGCGAATCCTGTGTGCGCGTGCGTTACGGACATATTCTCTCCCTCCAAAGGCTGTCAGATGCCCTCTTCCCGTTCGCCACCCCGGATTCAGGGCGGACGGGAAGAGGAATGGTTTGTTTCCGCGCAGGCGCGCCCCGAACTTCAGGCGACCTTGCGCAATACGGTTTCGTCGGAGCGCCCGCGCACCAGCGGCAGCACTTCTTCCCCAACGCGATAGGCTTCTTCCAGATGCGGCGTACTTGCCAGGATGAAAGCGCCGGCGCCCAACGCCACCAGTTGGTCGAGACGTTCGGCGACCTGTTCATAACTACCGACAATTCCCTGGGTTTGCCCGCCCCGCAGGAGACTGAAGCCAGACCAGACATTGGGTTCGATAATCAGGTCCTTGTAGCTGTTGATGGTCGTGGGCCGGAAGGAACGCTGCCGCGCCGCGCCGACCGACTCGCTTTGCACGGAAGCGTAGTACTGCTCCCATACCTTCTTGTCGACGTTCTCGAAACCGCGTTGTATTTCCCGCCAGGCTTCTTCTTCCGTGGGACGCGCGACGATGTCGACGCGTACAGCGGTCTTGATCTGGCGCCCAAGCGCCGCTGTTTTTTCCTGCACCCGCTTGAACTTGTTGCCCAACTGCTCAAAAGGCTCCAGCCAGGAGAGGTAGTAATCCGCGTGCTTGGAAGCCGAAGCCAGCGCGGCGTCGGAAGAACCGGAAAAATAGATTTCCGGGAACGCTTCACGCGACAAGGAAGAGGGCAAACCACTGTCCTCAATCTGGTAGAACTTGCCCCGGTAGGAAAAGGGGCCGCCATCCCAGACGCCGCGCAGGACATCCAGGAACTCCGTCGTGCGCGTATAGCGGTCATCGTGCGCGATGGAATCGCCCCACCACAATTGTTCCGGGCCGCCGCCGCCGCTGATGATGTTGTACAGCGCCCGCCCGCCTGTGGCGCGTTGCAGGCTCGCCGTGGCGCGCGCAACCAGCACGGGATTCTGGAAACCGGGCTGGAAGGGAATCATGAAACGGAAGGTTTTGGTCTCGCGGGCAAGGAAGGGGGAAATCACCCACGGCTCTTCCGTGCTCGGGAAAGTCGGGATCAGCCCGCCCTGGAAGCCGGAAATCTCCGCCGCGTGGGCAATCTCGGCCAGGTAGTCGATATAGGTGTAACCATCGTTGCCATCGCCGGCAATGCCCGGTTCCCGGCGGGTTTCGTCACCCGGAAACCAGTCGCCGCGATACGGCGTGCGGGCGCGATGGTGGCGAGGCTCGCCATGTGTTGGAATTCTCCAGAAAATATCGATGCTCATGTGACACTCCAATGTAAGGTCAGGAAATCAGGTCAGGCGGCAAGGCGTCGCTCGGCGGAAGCAAGGCCACGCGCCACAGGCAAGACAAGCTCGCCGATGCGATAGGCTTCCTCAAGATGCGGAACCGCGCTCAGGATGAAAGACTCGACGCCTGCTTCCCCATACTCGGCCAGGCGTTTGGCCACCTGTTCATAGTCGCCGAACAGGGAAGCCGCCGCGCCGTTGCGACCGTAGGAAAGGCCATGCCAGTAATTGGACCCAACCGCCGGGTCGGCAACCGTGCGTTGCTGGCCGGATTGATTGAGATAGCGACGCGCCTCGAACAACGCCTCGCGCTCGGTTTCCCGCGCCACCAGGTCAATGCGCAGGCCAGCCGCCACCTTGCGTCCTTCCTGATCCGCCAGGGCCTTGAGATGTGCGACGGCCGGACGCAACTGCGCCACCGGCAGGGCGTCGAAAATATGCACATCCGCCACCCGCGCCGACAGCGACAATGCAGCGTCACTGTTGCCGGAGAGATAAACCGGCGGCAGTGGATAGGCGGAAAGCGGCCCTCCAAAGCCGCCTTCCAGCACCTCGAAGAAACGTCCTGCGAAACTGAATTTCTTGCCACTCGTCACGCCGCGCGCAACCGTGACAAACTCTTCGATGCGCGGCAGCAGATCGGCTTCCTCAAGATGATCGCCATACCAGCGGCGTTGCAATTCATTGCCGCCCAAGCCAATTTGCCAGGCAAAACGTCCCTTGCTGAAACGCTGGAAGGAAATGGCGTTCTTCGCGGCAAACACGGAAGAACCGCGCGAAGCCGGAAACTCGGCCAGTATCCTGACATGGCGCGTCGCCCGCGCCGCGTAGGCCGCCACGATCCAGGATTCGTCCGCGTCGGGATCATCGGGGATTTGCAGGCCGTCGAAACCGGCCAGGTCGGTGGCGCGCGCCACCTGGTACAGGTAATCGAAATAATTGAAGTTGTCGCCGCGCGGGTCGCTCACGCCCGGCGAAAACACCGAACGCTCGGATCCGTCGCGCTCACCCCGCCGAATCGCGCGCGCATCGCCATAACGACCGTCACTTGCAACCGGCAATTGCCAGATGAATTCTGTTGCCATGAAAGGCTCCTTTTCGATGAAGACAGTGATCAAGAATGGAACCGGAATCCCATGTACCGGAATGAGCAGCTTTCATGCCACAACAAAATCCCTTGAATTTATCGTTTAAATACAATCACTTGATATTTTTCCTGGATTTTGACAGGGAAGAAATCGTTGTTCGGGAAACAGAAGCTGTTGCCCAGGCAACATCAGCGGACCTTGCCTGGCCCCCGGCGCTCGCCCGCGTCCCGATCTATTGGCGTTTCCATTTCAATTTCCTTGCGCCGCGCTGGAGGACGCGGCGAAACCCGGGGCAAATCAGGAGCCAGAGAGGAATCCAGAGCAGGAAGATGTCCTGCAAGGCCATGCCCTTGCTGAGTAGGCCGCCGACCGCCGCGCCTGCGAAGCCGCCCCCCATGCCGACCATGGTTTGCAGGCCGGAAATATGCCCCTTGTGTCCGGGGCAATGCGAAATACGGGCGATGTTGACCAGTTGGTTCAGCCCATGCCCACAAGCGTGCAGAAGCGCGCCGACGAAAAGCAGGTTGCCGTGCGTCGTCAGGCCAAGGACAAGCAGGCCGCCGATCATCCCGGCATGCCCCAGGTCATACATCCACTTTTCCCCCAACCTGAAGGCAAAGGGCGCCAGCACGAAGAGCGTAAACACAAACATCGAACCCGCCGCCACCATCACCATGACCGCTTTCGGTTCGCTCCAGTGGAACACCCGCACGGCAATGACAATGACGAATACGCCCAGGAATCCCTGCACGACGCTTGCCATGCCATCGTAGGTGCACACCTCGCGCACCACCGGGTTGCGCAACTGGCCGAGCATCGCGGAAAGCGCGCGGAACACGCCTTCATGTCTATTGACGCTGGTCGTCCGGGAAAGAATCAGGAAACCATACAGGGCCATGAAGGCAAAAAGTCCGCTTGTTACCCAGTAACTGCCGCGCACGCCGAGCCTGTTGGCGGTGAAATTGCCCGCCAGCGGCCCCAGGAGGCCAATCCCCAGCATCAACGCGCCCCGATACCAGCCTCCCTTCGAGGCCCCCAATTCCGGCAGGCGTTCCAGCCACGAAGTGTTCATGGACACCACCCGGAAGGGAATGCAAATCCCCGCCAGGAACAGAAGACCCGCCGCCGCGTACCAGCTTGGCGCATAGGCCACCAGGGGATAGAGACACATCGCGGCAAGGCTGGAAACAGCATAGACAGAACGCGCGCCAAAATGGGTGATGAGCATTCCCGCCGGTAACGACATCAGCATCATCGACAAGCTTTCCGCGCTGATGAGCAAGCCGATTTGCCAAGCTTCCGCTTCCAGCCGCAAGGCCATCAACGTCACCAGTATCTTGTTCATGCCGATGGTGACGCCGCTGGTCAGGGACAAACAAATGAAAGCAGCGGCGAAGCGTCCGGGGCGATGCAACAAACCGGGAGGGGGAATATTCATCGGGGACGCCTCAAAAAACTTTGAATGTCATGAATCTTGGCCAGAACCGATGGGTAATTGGCAAGATTGGCGGGATTTGCAAAACAATCGAGGTTGTTTTCCAGGCATCCCTGTCGCATTTTCCCTTGGGAACGGGCAGAGACGGATACGGGCCTCCAGTGTCACACGGCGACAGCCGCCGTCGCGCCGCCTTGCGGGCGAAGGAACGAGGACAGGCATCACCCGGCGGATCACCTGGCTTCTGGCGCGACGCGCTTGTCTTCTGGTCGGCGCGCGTTCCAGACATTGCGCAAATCAAGCGGCAACAGGAGCAGGGGCAACAGGCTGGCAATGGCAAGCACGATGAAGAACGGCAGGCGGGATTCCAGCATATAGAGCGGAAACAGGATCATGGGGCCAAGGAACATGGAAATGTAGAGGAACTGTTCCGCGATGCCGCCCGCGCCCATCACATTGCCGCCAGGCGACATTTTCGGGATATTGGTGAAGACCCACGCCGTGACAAAGCTGCCGAAGAATCCCTGGAAAATCTTGGCCAGAATCGCCGCATTGGCGCTTACGCCGGGCAGGAAAACAAAGATTTCCAGCGCCAGCCCGCCGAACGCACCGATCACCACCGCCAGGGGGCCGACGCGCGCGGTCAGGATGTAGCCCGCGACGCCGCCTGCCAGCACGGAGGAAAGAATGCTGAGCGTGGCGACCATGCCGATGGTGGCCGGTTCGATGTTGAGCACATTGATGAAGTAATGCGGCACGACCGTCACCAGGCCCAGGGCTGCCGTCAGGGGAGCGCCGACCGCAGCGGCGAGCCGGAGGATGGAAGGATGCCGGTAGATGCCGAAAATCCCGGCAAAGGGTTTGCGTTCCCCCTTGCTGGCCAGGTTCGCGGCGGGCAACAGGGGAATCGCCAGCAACAGCAAGGCCAGCACGATCGCGTGCCCCTTGAACACCACGCGCCAGTCACCGCCGATGTAGGGCGACACGGCAAAGATGGCGATCGCGCCACCCAATGGCGAGGCCACCGACCAGAACGCCAGCGCCCGAACGCGCAAGGCGCCTTGCGTGGTATGGATCAGCAAGGCCAGCGCGGCGAGCACGACGGTAATGTAGCCCGCACCTTCAACGACGCGTAACGCCAGGAAAGGGTAGAACCCTCCCGTCAGGCTTTCGAGGTAACTGCAACCGCCCGCAATCAACAAGCCGACCGTAATCGAGCGCCGTTCGCCAAAGCGGGTAACCAGCCAGGTGACAATGGGGGAAGCCAGCGCGGCGATGACCGCGACGGCGGAGACGATCCAGCTCGCCCGCGCGGGCGCGACATCGAACGCCCGCGCGAAATCCCCCACCAGCAACATGCTTTTGCCGTGGCAGATGGCGATCAGCACAGCGAACAACAGGATCAGGAAAATGGAAAACCCGCTCGCGTTTTTCATGGGGATTCACCCTGCGAAACCGGCAAGGCGCGGTTTACATTCACGGTTTGCAATTGGCTGTAGGCTTCCAGTCCTTGCCGTCCGCCTTCATAACCGAAGCCGCTCCACTTGAAGCCGCCCTTGGGCGCGCCCGGGTGCAGGTTCTGGTGGTCGTTTACCCAACCCAGGCCGACATCGATTTCCCGCAATACGGCATGACCGCGTTCGCTGTCCGCCGTCCACACCGACGCGCCCAGGCCATAGACATTGGCATTGATCTTGCGCAACGCTTCCTCCAGACGCGTATAGACGACAACCGGCAAGACCGGGCCGAATTGTTCCTCATCGACCAGCGCAACGCCGTTATCCACGTCGCCGATGATCGTGGGCGGATAGAAATAGCCCGGCCCGGCCAGCGGCCCTCCCCCGGCATGCACGCGCGCGCCCTGGAGACGCGCGTCGTCGACCAGTTTCCTGACCCGTTCAAACTGGACGGAATTGCTCAAGGGGCCAAGTTCCGTTTTTTCATCCAGGCCATTGCCCACGACCGTGCGCCGGGCGCGCGCCGACAACGCGGCAACCAGGGCGGGCGCGAGACGTTCGGGAACGTACAGGCGCTTGATCGCAAAGCAGATCTGCCCGCTGTTCCAGAACGCACCCCAGAAGATCTTCTCGGCAATCGCTGCGGGATCGGCGTCTTCCAGCACGAGCGCGGGATCATTGCCGCCCAGTTCCAGCGTAAAGCGCTTGAAATCGTTGGCCGCGCCGGAAAAGATGCGCCGACCTGTGGCGACGCTGCCGGTGAAGGCAATGTTTTTCACCAGGGGGTGTTCCGCCAGTATCTGCCCTGTCTCGCCCGCTCCGCTGACGACGTTGAACACGCCGGGCGGGAATTCCGGGCCAATGATCTCAGCCAGTCGCAATGTGGAAAGCGGGGTGTATTCCGAAGGCTTGGCGACGACGGTATTGCCCGCCAGCAACGCGGGAGCCAGCTTGAGCGCCAGCAGGATGATCGGCACATTCCACGGCGTGATGGCGGCGACAACGCCGAAGGGGCGTCTTTCCACGCGCACCAGTCGTTCGGCATCATCACGCAATGTCAGTTCACCCGGCTCCAGCGGCAATTCGGCGTACTGGCGCAAGATGGCGACCGCGCCCGCCGCCTCGCCCAGGGCGAATTTGAGCGGACGCCCCTGTTCGAGCGTAATCAGTCGGGCAATTTCTTCCTGATGCGCGGCCAGCCGCACCGCCGCGCCCGCCAGCGCCAACCGTCTGGCGTCCTCATCCGCGCCCCACGGTTTTTGCGCCCTGTGTGCGGCCTCGACTGCCGCCTCGACCTGTGCCCGGCTGGCGCGCGGCGCGTCGGAAATCGTTTCTTCCGTGGCCGGATTGATGACCGGAAAGGCGTCTCTCGCGCGCTCTGGCGTCCCGTCAATATAGAGGGCGTAAGCGGAACGGTCGCTCATGTCCCGTGCCCTGTGTCTTGCGCCAGGATCGCGTCGGCGATCTTTTCCGCGACCAATACGGCGGGCAGGTTCGTGTTGGCGGCGGGAATGGTCGGAAACACCGAAGCGTCCGCGACGCGCAGGCCGCCCACGCCATAGACGCGCCCGGAGGGATCGACCACCGCCTCCGGGTCGTCGGGCCGACCGATGCGCGCCGTGCCGCTGGCATGCCAGACTCCGCCGACATTGACGCGCAGGAAATGTTCCAGCGCGGTTTCGTCTTGCAGGATGTCGACAAGTTCAGGTCCGCCCAGTGCGGGAACGGCAAAACGGGTCAGGCCGAATTTCAATCCATACTGCTTGAGCACGGGATACTCGAACACCCTGGCGGCAAAGCGTAGCGCGAACTTGAGACGCTCCAGGTCGCGCGCGTCGGAGAGCAGGCGGAAATCCACGACGGGCGGACTCTCCGGGTTCGTGTCCCGCAAGGCGAGCGCGCCCCTGGAACTGGGTTTGTTGACCCAGAACACAATGCTGGCGACGGCGTTTCCGGGGTCTGCGCCAATGTGCATGAAAATATCGGAAGGAACCGCCTTGTCGACCCCGGAAGACAGGCGGATGCCCAGTTGGTGCATGGTCGTCCGCTCGAAATAGGCGTCTATCGCCGCTTGTGGCGGCAATGAAGCGGCAAGGGCCAACGAAGCGTGATCCCAAAGATTCTTGCCCACGCCGGGCAAATTGGAGCGCACGGAAATCCCCAAGGCGCGCAATTCGTCGGCGGGACCAATCCCGGCGCGCAGCAGGAAACCGGGGGTTTGCAACGCGCCCGCCGCGAGAATGACCTGCCGCGCCTTGATTTGCGTCTTGACCCCGCCCCGGCGCGCTTCCACGCCGTCGACGTCCGCTCCGCGCAGCGTCAACGCCAAGGCTGTCGTTTCCGTCCAGATGCTCAGGTTGGAACGCAGGCGCGTGGCGTCATCGAGATAGGCAATGGCGGAAGAAACGCGCTTGCCGTCCCGGATGGTGAAGGTTGGCGGAAAGTAACCATCCTCGAACCTGCCGTTCTGGTCCTCGATGTTGCGCAAGCCCAGGGTTTCCAGCGATGCCGCCGCCGCCTTGGTAAAGCGACTCCAGGTTTCCGGATTGACGCGGACGATCGGCAAGGGACCATGCAAACCATGCAGGGCAGCGCTTTCCGGGCGATTGCCGAACTCCGGGTCGGACTCCAGGCGACGAAAATAGGGCAACACGTCCTTCCAGCCCCAGCCTGCCGCGCCATGCCGTTCCCATTCATCGTAATCGGAAGGAATGCCGCGATTGGAAATCATCATGTTGACGCTTGATCCGCCGCCCAGTATTCGCCCTTGTTCATAGAACTGCGGTTCACGCGGGACGCCGGGATGCTCGGCGGCGCGCCAGATGTTTAGTTCCGGCCACAGGAAGCGCGTGCCCGCAAAACGCGGCAGGTACGGGCGCAGGCCATCGGCAATTTCCTCCGGCGTGGTGTTTTCCGTCGTGTCGACGCCCGATTCGAGCAACAGCACACGCTTGTCGGGATTGGCCGACAAGCGGTTTGCCAGCACACAACCAGCGGTGCCGCCGCCAATGATGATGTAGTCAAAAACAATGTCCGTCATGGGAATTCCCTTGCGCAAGGCGAATGTTCAAAAATCGACCGAAAGCGTACCGAGCACACTGCGGGGCTGTCCCCGGTAGTAGGTGGGAGAACTCGCGTCCGCCAGGACGACGCCCCCCTTCACGCCGGAGAGATAATGCTTGTCGAAGACGTTGTTCAAATTCAGGCGAAACACCACTTCATGTCCGGACAGTTTTTTCCGGTAGCCGAAGTTCAGATCGAAAACCGTGTAATCACCGATTTTTTCCCGGTTGGCGAGATCGCCGTAGAAGCTGCCGACATACCGCGCGAGGAAATTGCCATAGAGCGCGCCATCGTCATAACCAATGCCGACGGAAGCCAGGTATTTCGGCGTATTGAACAATTGCTTGCCCCGGGTGTCGTACACCGGACCGTTGTCGACGCGGTAATCGCTGCCTTGTTTGGCGCTCGTGTAGCTCAGGTTGCCGAAATAGCGAAAGGATGTGGCGAATTTGCCGTTCAGCGAAAGTTCCAGTCCCCTTGTCTTGACATCGCCCGCGTTGATATAGGAAGTCACTCCACCCACATCGGTAGACGCCTGGCGATCCTTAAAGGAATTGAAGAACAGCGTTGCGCCCAGGAGCAGATTATCCGTGCCGTAACGCCAGCCCAATTCCTGGTTGATGGCTTTTTCCGGTTTTTGCTCGCCGGAACCGGGCGCGGAATAGAGGGATTCCACCAGCGGCAACTTCACATTGGAGGTCACGCTGTAGAAAACCTGTTCCGTCGCGTTGCGCTGCCAGGCGAGCTTGACACTGGGCAACAGGCGGTTGTAGGTCGCGCTACGCTTGTAGGCAAGCCCCGGCGTAAACAATTCCGCCTTCCTTTCGCTTTCCAGCCGCGTATGCAACGCGGCCAGACCAGCGGTGATGGTCACATCGTCAATGCCGTTCCATGTGTCCTGTACCCATATTTTCCTGGAGGTGACCCGGTTGCCCTTGTTGGCGAGATGGACAACCTCGCCATTGCCGTCGCGGATGGGGTTCGAGCCGTCTATTTCATACGGTTTGCCCTTGCCGTCCGCGGGCTGGAACTGGATCTGGTGACGGGCATGGATCAGGTCATGCCAGAGTCCGAATTGCAGGGTATGTTGCGCGTTGAGGAACCAGTCCGTCGTCACCGTGCCGCCGACCCGGTATTGGGTGGGGAACAGGGCGCCGATGACCGGGCGCGTATCCGCCCTGTCGCCATCCTGGTTGAGGTCCCGGTTGATTTGCGTTTCGTTCAACCCAAAGGCCATGATCGAGGCCGTGCCTTCGGTGACATGCACGTAGTAGGGATTCACCCTCAATTGCACGGCATCGGAAAGATTGAAAAGGCCATTGACGCCGACGGTCTGGATTTTGAAATCCGCCCGCTGCCCTTCCAGGCTCGGCGTGACGGGCGCGTCCGGATCCGGGCCGACAGTGGGATAACCCTGTTCCGGATAGCCCGCCGAATAAGATTGCGAACGGTATTCGGCCAATGTCGGCGTGTGATACGAGTTCGTCTTCATGATGAAACTGGAAAGAACGGCGTTGACGCGGTTGCCGTTGCCCCAGCGATATTGCAGATTGCTTTCGTAGCGGTTGGATTCGATGTCGCCCCCGCCTTTCGTCCATAACTCCGCGGTTGTCCGGGAGGCGGAAACCCAGGCGGAAAAACCGTTGTGTTCGCCGGTATTGGCGCGGACAAAGGTTTTCCTGAGATGGTTGCCGCCAAAGGATTGCTTGAGAAACGCCCCTGCCCTTGCTGTGGGCGCGACGGTCGTGAGCGCGATGGAGCCGCCGCTCGCCGTCAGGGCGGGGCTGGCGTTGGAAGCCGAACCATAGAGCACGCTTATGGAATCGTAGTTTTCCGGCTCCCCGAAGAAATCCGCGTGCGGCGAACCGTATTGCGGATCATTGACCGGCACGCCATCGCGGGTCACGCCCACCTGGTCCTGCGAGAACCCGCGTATGCTGAATGAGCCTTCCGTCACGCCGGAACTGTCGCTGCCCGCGAAAAACACGCCCGGCGTGTAACTCAAGGCACCCGTGACCGGGCTGTCGAGGCCGACGAATTTTTCCAGCGTTTCCTTGCCCAAGGTGACCTGCGAATCCGGCGCGGTTTCCTGGACCGCGTCACCCACGACTTTTCGCTGCCCATCGCCGCGAATGACGACCGCGTCCAGCGTGACGTTTTCGTCTTCCTGCCGCGAAGATTGCGCCGCCACCGTCCCGGAGAACAACCCGCCGCCAAGGGCAAGGGAAACCAGGAGGGCGACAGGACGTTTCGCCCACTGCCGGGAACTGCGTTTGTCATTGCATGTTTTCATTGCGTTCTCTGTGTTTCGGGGGAAAACCTGACGTTGCCCCTGCGAAACCCCACGGGTTTTATTGCCATGCCTGTTTTCGTGGAACGGGATTCGCGCAGGGGGTCACATCTCATCAAAAGCGGGCGGTGTAGGAAACGCCGAAAGTACGGCGCGGGCCTTGGGTGAAGCTGTTCCCGTCCGTGAACGTTCCGCCGGGCAAGGCATGCTGGATGTATTCCTCGTCGGTTGCGTTGTTGATGTAGAAAGTCAGGGTCTGGTCCCCGCCCGGCGTCGAATAGGCGGCGCGCAGATTCAGGATGCCGTAGGGATCAGCACCAAGATAGTCGACGGTCCTGTTGCTGTATTGAGAGGGTTTTTGCTGGGCGACGTAGTAATACTGCTTCGAAGTGTGACGATAATCCCCGCCCAGGAGGAGGCTGCCGCCGTTTTCAAAGGGGATCCGGTAATCCACCGCCAGTTGCGCGGTCAGATGCGGCGAGCGCACAAATTCGTTGCCGTCGCGGGAACCGCCGTTGTTCTGGATGTCGAACTTGTCGAACCTCGTCTTCAGTAGCCCCAGGCTACCGCGCAGGTGCAGACGAGAGGTCGGCAGGGCTTCGACTTCCAACTCCAGTCCGTTGACGTGCGCCTTCTCGACATTCTGCAAATAGGAAACGCTGGAACCCGCTGAAAAAGCTTTCGGCCCGACCACATTGACCTGCACATCGTCATATTGATAATGGAACAGGGTGGCGTTGAAAATCAGGCGGCGATTGAACCATTCCGATTTCAGGCCCAGTTCGTAGGAGTCCAGTGTTTCCGGATCGACCACGTTGACCGCCTCGATATCCGTCGCGCTGGTGTTGAACCCCCCGGATTTGATGCCGTGCGCGTACTTGAAGAAACCGCGCAGGCTGTTGGAAAAGCGGTATTCCGGCGTGATGTCCCAGGTCCATTTCTTCCAGGTTTGTTTCTGGGAGACATCGAAATTGCCATCGCTCGCGGGAAACGTCGGCACAGCAGTATCCCACCAGTTGGCGAGGTTGCCAAAGGTCACGCTGCCCGCCCCTTGCGTGTTGCGTCGGCGAATGTCCACTTCCTTGGTTTCTTTCGTCCAGCGCAGGCCAAACACGGTGTCGAAATTGTCTGTCCAATTGACCCGCGCGCTGCCGAAAAGCGCCAGGCTCTTGGCGGAATGGTCATACTCCGTGTCGGAAAATTGCAGCGCGCCGACAGGTGGCGCGGAGGCGGGAACGCCCGTCAAATTGTTGGCGGTGGCGCTGTAAGAGTCGATATTCTCCTTGAAATAGTGCAGCCCCGTCACCCAGGAAACCTTGTCTTCCCTGGGGGAAGAGAGACGGAATTCCTGCGACCACTGGTGGCTCTTGTCATCTCCGTAACTGCGCGAGAGTTCGAGCGGCGTATAGTCGCCCCCCTGGCTTTCCTGGGAAAAGTTTTCGTAGCCGGTAATCGAGGTCAGGGCGAGCCTGCCCAACTGCCATTTCAGGTTGAGCGCGGCGCCGTTTTGCACGGTGTCACTTTCCGCCGGATCATTCGCGTTTACCGTGTCGCGACCGGTGCTCGGGGTATAGGCGTACGCGCCGCCTGGCCGGTGCAGGGAGCCATCCGCGTTGTAGGATGCAATCGTCCATGTGCTGCCCCCTGTCTTGTATTCCCTGCGATGGATATTCAAAAGCGCCTCGAAATCCGGATTGATTTTCGCCAAGAGTTGCACACGGAAAGCGTCATCCCGCAACTCGTCCTCCTTTTGCCCGGTGAATTCGTTTCGGAAACGGCCTTTGTTCTGGTTTTCGCTGTGGAAGGAAACGCGGGCGGCCAGCCTGTCCTGGCTGATTTCCGCACCCACCGCGCCTTCCAGGAGCAGGGTGTTGTAGCTGCCATAGTCGATCTTGGCGTAGCCAGTGGGGCCATCCAGGCCGAATTCGGGTCTCCGGGAAAGGACGCTGATCGCGCCGCCGGTGGTGTTCTTACCCCACAGGGTGCCCTGCGGCCCGCGCAACACCTCAACGCGGTCAAGGTCAAAGAGGGGAAAGCCCGTCGCGCTCGCGTTGCTGATGTAGACCTCGTCCAGGTAGAAGCCGACCGGATTGGCGAGGTCATGCTGTTGTTGTCCCGCGCCAACGCCACGAATCCACCAGCGCGGACGCCCGTGTTGCTGTGTCGCCGCCGAGGCGTTCGGCACGTAGTTCAGGATTTCGCTCGCGGAACGCCCAATGCCCTGGTCGATCAAATCGTCGCCGGAGAGCACGGTGATGGCGGAAGGCACTTCCTGCGCCGATTCCTCGCGCTTTTGCGCCGTCACCTTGACAGCCTCCAGTTCGACCAATTCCCCTCCGCCGGTCTCACTGGCCGGTTTCGCGGTTTGCGCAACGGCAGACTCCAGGAACGCCGTACCGCCCACGCCCAAAGCCACCGCCACCAGGACAGACAGGGGCGCGCGCGCGAATCGACCGGGGCGCGCTTCCGCCTGCGACGCGCGAAACGAAAGCGCCTGTTCCACTTTTTCTTGTTGCGCAAAAATTCTTCGTTGTGCAAAAACCATTTCCTGACCTCAGTTGAAAAACCCGCTCTAGGCGTACTGTCTTCATAGGCAACAAACGTACCATGTCGAGAAATCGAAACAACATATTGATTTACAACGGTTTTTTTATAATCACGCGCTCATGCCCTGTTGTCTGGAGAACAGCTTGGACAACGAATTACTGAATTTCCAGCAAGTGCGACGCCGGGACAGGGACGACCAGACACCCTGGCCGCCCTCCCCCACACCACTTGTACATCCCGGGAAACGAGGGAGTTTTCCTGCGGACGCTTCGCGCCGTTGGGGAAATGCCCCGCGCGCGATCAAGGTAGCGGAAGCAGGATGCTCCCGGCCTTCCACATGGAAGCAGGATGCCCTCCTCCCCCTGCTTTGTCGTCATTGCGAGGAGCGTAGCAGCGCGGCAATCCATACATCCTTCCAGATGTGTGCTCCCCTCCCCTCGCACACATGATCCCATCCCCCCACATATAAACTCCCTCGCCCCTGTACAACCGCCCGGCACGCGGTTCACGCCGGGCGGGAAAATCTTCCATCATCGCAATTCCGGCGGTTTGCAGACGGGAACGATCGGCTTCCCCGCGAGCAGTTTCTTGGCGAACGGGATCGAATGCCGCAGTGATTCATTGACCGCGCCACTGTGGTCACGATCCGGGTACACATGGATTTCCACTGTCGTGCCTGCGGCACAGGCATCCTTGGCCAGGGCGATGTCAACAGCCGCCAGGGAATCCTCCTTGCCCGCGCCAATGAAAAGTGGCGCGGCGAATTTCAATGTGTGGAAAGCCCGGTTCACATCATCGCCCGCGGATGATTGCGAGGCGCCACTCTTGAACGCGGTCGCGCGCGTAAGCCCCAATCCGGCAACATCGCCGGTCAGCGTCGCAAGGCAGGCCACACGCGCCTGATCCACCAGCGGCAGGGCAAGATCCGTATAGACATCGGAAACCTTGTACGTTGGGTCCTGTGATTCCGCGGCAATCGCGTGGAAGAAACTGTAGGCGATGGTCGGATCGCCCTTGCGATCCTGGTTGCCGGACGGATTCCCCGACTTCAGCGGTGGAACCGGACGACCGGGCGCATAGACAATGCCGGTGCCCACCGCGCCGAGCACGCCAAGCTCCGGCGCGTATTCCGGCGCGTATCCCAAGGCGGCGACCACAGCCGACCCGCCCTGGGATTGCCCGATCAGCAGCACCTTGTTGGCAAGGCCGGGAATTCCCGTCAGCGCGGCGCGCGCGCTGTCCAGGATCGTGTAGGCGTTGGAACGGTTGTTGAACTGCGGATTCGGCCCGGGCACGCCGATTCCCTGATAATCCGAGGCCACAACCGCGAAACCCTCTTCGAGCCAGCGGTTGAGATAACGCACGTCACGATAGGAACGGCCTTGCCACGATGGCGCGCAAATATCAGCGCCGCCCAGCGTGCCATGTCCCCAGGCCACCAGAGGCCAACCTCCGGATGGCGGCGTTCCCCTGGGAAGAAACAGCGCCCCCGAAACCACAATGGGTTCCTTGCCGCCGACGCCATCTGTGGATGTGAATAGAATGCGCCACTGCTGTCCGGCGGAGGCAAGGCCCACCGTGCTCTCCAGCAGCTCGGCGCGCAACAGCCGCCCCGGCGAGGAAGGAATTTCCGCTTCCCAGGTATAAAACGCCGAAACACGTCCGTCCCCATGACGCGGGTTCGGGGAAGGCGCGCGGTGCTGGGCAAGGCCATTGGAAACAAGGGAAATGAAAATCCCCAAAACCAGCAACCCGCGTGACGCAAAAGAAAATGTGTTCATGGCAAGGGACCTCCTCCATTCAAGATTCAAGGTTTGGAAAACTGCGGAAAGCGCACGCCCAATTGATCCAGATAGGTGTCGTAGCGTTCTGGGTCGTAGTAGAACTTCTCGAGCAGGGGGCGATACCGCGCCGTGGTCTGCTGGTTGCGATCCAGGACGGGTGCGTCATCCGGCCCCAGGAATTGCACATAGGTCCCCGCCCTGGACTGGACATTGGAAAAATAATCCTTGGCGGCATGCCCAAGCGCGGGTTGCAGCAACAGGTCGAGCGCCGTCAGCCCCACCGCCTTCGCGCCGGAAATCACACCCTTGTGTGCAATGGGCGTCGCCATGGCGATGGCGGCTGACCAATGATGAACAGGCAGGTTCGGGATGTTGGCCGGATAGCTGATGGTAATGGTCGGCACAATCCACGTCACATCGCCGATGTCGTCCGAAGGCCCGCTCACCGGGACAGGCGGGCGCAATCCCGCCAGGCTGGTGTTCAGCCCCGTCTGCGGCTGTTCCACCAGCGCCTGCACGGCCTTGGCAAAACGCTGTTCTTCCTCCGTCCAGGCGGGCAGGCCCACGCGCTCGATGTTGCGCTGGGCGGCCTCCGCCAGAGGACGGTTGAAGTGTCGTGGCGCGGCGCTGCCCACGACGCGGCGCGTTATCTGTGTTCCCGTGGCAAGCGCCGCGCCCGCCGCAATATCGTCGGCGATTTTCACGTTCTTGCGGATGTTCTCGAAATCCATCTCGCGGATGTAATACCAGACAGACGCGCGCGACGGCACGACATTGGGCTGGTCGCCGCCATCTGTGATTACATAGTGCGAACGCTGTTCCGGGCGCAGGTGCTCGCGCCGGAAATTCCACGCCGTATTCATGATTTCCACCGCGTCAAGCGCGCTCCGCCCGTGCCAGGCCGCCGCCGCGTGCGCGGATTCCCCTGTGAAGGTGTATTCGATCGACACCAGCCCGGTGCCGAAACCCTGTCCCCAACCGGTGCCGAGGTTGTTGCCCACATGATTGAAGAGCACGAAATCGACATCCCTGAAAACCCCGGCGCGCACAAGAAAAGCCTTGCCGCCAAGCAATTCCTCGGCAACCCCCGGCCACAGCACGATCGTACCCGGCAAGCGTTCACGCGTCATGATTTCCTTGAGCGCCAGGGCAGCGACAATATTGACCGCCTGTCCGGAATTGTGTCCTTCTCCATGGCCCGGCGCGCCATCGACCAATGGTTCCCGCCAGGCGACACCGGGTTTCTGCGAGGTCTTGGGCACGCCATCGACATCGCTGCCCAGGGCAATCACGGGCTTGCCGTTTCCCCATGTGGCGATCCACGCGGTCGGCAGACCACCCACGCCGCGCTTGATCCGGAAACCATTCTGCTCCAGCAGCCCGGTGAGAAAGCGCGCGGTTTCCTTTTCCTCGTAGGCTAGCTCCGAGAAACTGAACAACTTGTCATTGACGACCTGCCCTGTCTTGCGATATGTCTCGATTTTCGAGAGCAAATCCAGCTTGATCCGTTCCAGCCGTTCCGGCGACGCTTCCGCCGCGTGAAGCAGTTGTGGCGCAAGGATACACATGGCAAGCAACGTGATCCGACGCAAGAAAGAGGAAAAGAGACGATGCGGCAGCAAAACCATGGAAAACTCCCTTGTGCAAGGCGGGTAAAAAAAGAAGACGGGTCAGCGTGACGGGGAAATGACGTAATCGTTGCGATGAATGACGCCGCCCTTGATGACGGCGCGCACCCGTTCCAGGGTGCGGATGTTCTCCAGGGGGTCACCGTCAACGGCGATAATGTCGGCGTATTTTCCGGGTTCCACCGCGCCCAGCAGGGTTTCCTGACCAAGAATCCGGGCGGCGTTGGTTGTGGCGGCCTGGATGGCCTGGAGCGGCGTAGCGCCAATCGAAAGAAGGGCGGAAAACTCGCGGGCGTTGCTGCCATCCTGCTGGAAATCGGAACCGAAACCGATCACCACGCCAGCGGCGACAGCGCGCGCGAGATGTTCGCGTTGCGCGTCACGGGCGGCTTCCAGGGCGCGGAGATTCCCGGCGGAAGCCCCCACCTGCCGCGCCCGCTCAAGCGCCGTGCCCATTGTCGCTACCGTCGGGATCAGGAAAATCTTCCGCTCGCGCAGCAGGCGAATACCTTCGGCGTCAATCAGGGTGCCATGCTCAATGGAATCCACCCCCACCCGCGCGGCAAGAAGAACCCCATCCGCGCCGTGGGCATGCACCGTCACGCGCTTGCCGTTCCTGTGCGCCGTCTCGACAATGGCCCGCAATTCATCCTCGAAAAACTGCGTGGTGTTGGGATTCGTTCCGGAGACAAAACCTCCGGTGATGCAGGTCTTGATGAAATCGGCGCCATAGCGGATGACCTGGCGCGTTTTCTGGCGGAAGCCTTCGGCGCTGTCGGCCACGCCTTCGCCGGGAACCGCGTTGGGCTGATAGACGCGCGGGCCGGAACAATGCCCGCCGGTGACGGCCAGCAACGCGCCCGCGTCGAAGATGCGCGGGCCAACGATGTCGCCAGCGGCGATGGCGTCGCGCAGGGCCACGCCCACATAACCGCCTCCCCCCATGCTGCGCAACGTGGTAAACCCGGCATCCAGTCCGTTGCGCGCCAGACGCGCCGAATGCAGCACGCCACGCGCCGGGGATTGAGCGCCGGAGGAACCACCCCCCAGATGCACATGCAAGTCGATCAACCCCGGCAGCAGGGTGGCCTTGCCCAGATCGAGGACCCGCGCGCCTTCCGGGATGGGCAAGTCGGATGCCGCCGCCGCGATGAATTCGCCGCGAATCCCGATCACTGGACGCGCGATGAATCGTCCGGTGCGGACATCCAGGAGGCGATCCGCCTTGATGTAGAACACGGCGGCGGGGTCCCGCTCGAGGTTCGCGCCGGACGCCCAGGTCGCAGACAAGGCGAGCATGGCCAGGATGGCGCAGGCGAACCGGCGCAGGGCGGAAACAGGAAGGAGAGATTCCATGATGTCAGGGTATCCGGAAAGTGAAGGAAGCCGTCCTACCATTGGTAGTTCAGGGTAACGCCCCAGGTGCGTGGCGCGCCGAGCGAACTGCCGACAGCGGTCAGGCCCCGTGGCAGCGAGGCTTGGGAATAGGCCTTGTCGGTAGCGTTATCCACATAAAAGTTGAGATGTGTCTTTGGGTCGAGCCGGTAACCTGCGCGCAGGTTGATGAGCGTGTAGCCGGACTGCTGGTTGGCCGGGTTTTCCGGGTCGGTCGCGCTGAAGGAAAACTTGCTGCGCGTGTTGATGTCGCCACCGAATGTCAGCGCATGGTCACCGCCCAAGGGCAGGCGATAGTCGAAACCCAGTACGGCGGTGATGTGCGGCGCGCGGCCAAACTCGTTACCCGAATAGTCATTGCCGCCCGACGTGTAATCCGTGTAGCGGGTGCGCAGCAGCCCGATGGAGCCGCGCAGGCGCAGGTTGTCCGTCGGCGCCCAGACGCCCTGGAATTCCGCGCCATAGACCCTGGCGGAACCCGCGTTCTGCATGCGCGAGACGGCGCCCAGTGTCGCGTCCCCACGAATGACATTGATCTGGATATCCTTGTAGTCGTAATGGAACAGGCTCGCGTTCAGGATGGCGCGACCATTCAGCCACTCTGACTTCACCCCCCATTCCACGGCATTGAGGTACTCCGGCGCGAAGGAGCCAGCCGCGGCCTGGGTCGCGGGCGAGGCGACGAAACCGCCGCTGCGAAAGCCCCGCGCGAAGCGCAGATAGGTACGCAGGTTGTCGTTGATGCGGTATTCCGGCGTGATGTCGCCGCTGATGGCGGTCCAGGTCTTGTCGCCGTCCGTCGCCACGTAACGCGTGAGGGCGGCATCGTTGGCGTCCCACCAGTGCCTGTTGCCTGTGAAATTCACCCCCGTCACCTGTCGGTCGCGGGTGCTGTCCAGTTTTTTGCTCTCGCGCGTCCAGCGCAGCCCGCCAGTCAGCTTGAAGCGATCCGTGAAGGCATAGGTCGTGCTGCCGAACACGGCAAAGCTCTTGTTGTGGTGCGTCCAGTCAGCACGGGTGAAACCCGGGTTGGAGACCGATTGCCTTGCCGGATCGAGCGAGCCAGTGGCGGAAAACGAGTCGATGTCCTGTTTGTACAGGTGTATGCCCGTAATCCAGTTCCAGCGATCCTCGCGCGGCGAGGCCAACCGGAATTCCTGTGAAACCTGCTTGATCGTGTTGTCCGCATAGCTGCGGTAGATTTCCTGGGGAACGCCGTCCCCGCTCGTGCCGGTCTCTGTCGCGCGCTCGAAAGCGGTGATGGAGGTCAGCGTGTACTTCCCTGGCGTCCAATTGAGCGTGAGGCTGATTCCGGATTGCTCGCGCAGCGTATCGCTCGGCTCGTTGAACGCATAGACACGATCAGGCCATACGGCGTAAGGGTTGCCATACGAGTCGGTCTTGCCCTGTTCGCCGAAGACGATGTAGGAGGTGATGTCGTTCTGTGTATAGCGGCGGTGATGCGCGCTCAACAAGACATCCAGTTCAGGCGTGAGCACGGCGGCGAGTTGCGCGCGCAGCGCATTGTCATCGAGCTTGCCCGTTGCGTCCTTGGTGATATTGCGCGCGTACTGTTCGCGTCCATCGGACGAAAACGACACGCGCAGCGCCAGCGTATCCTCCTTGAGTACATGGTTGATCGCGCCCTGCACCGTCCGGGCCTTGTAGTCGCCCAGATCGGCCTTGAGCCAGCCTTCCTGCTTGAACACCGGCTTGCGCGTCACGATGTGCACCGCGCCACCCGGACTGTTCTTGCCCCACAGCGTCCCCTGCGGGCCGGGCAGCACTTCCACCCGTTCGATGTCGAAGAGCGGCGCGCCGGTGAGAAAGGCCGACCCCAGGTAAACATCGTCCGTGTAGATGCCAATGGGCGTGACGTTATTGAGCGACGGCTCGCCCGTTCCAACACCACGAATGAACCAGCGCGGGAAGCCATGGTTGTCCAGCGTCGCGGCGGACGCATTCGGAATGAAGCGCGTGATCTCGCCCGCCGTGCGCCCCGCGCCGGAATCGGAGAGCGCCTGCCCGTCGATCACATCGACCGTCAACGGAACCTCCTGCGCCGTTTCCGTCCGCTTCTGGGCGGTGACCACGACCGCGTCAAGGGTGGCGCTATCATTCTCCTGCGCCTGCGCCAAGCCCAGGTTGCCCAGCGCAAGGCACAAGGCGCCCACTTTCAGGCGATGGGGCAAAGGATGTCGCTGCATGGCATAGCCTCT
>JAISME010000187.1 GCA_031276915.1 Zoogloeaceae bacterium | reverse complement strand
ATCGCCATCAGTTCGCTTTCCTTTTGCGCGAGCAGCTTGTCGATTTCGGCGATGGTCTTGTCGGTGAGTTTCTGGATGTCGTCCTGGGCGCGGCGCTCGTCATCCTCGGAAATTTCCTTTTTCTTCACGCCTTCCTTCAGGTGCGTGTTGGCGTCGCGGCGCAGGTTCCTGACCGCCACGCGGGCGCCTTCGCCTTCGCTCTTCACCACCTTGGCGAGATCGCGGCGGCGCTCCTCGGTCAAGGCGGGCATGGGGACGCGGATCAGCTCGCCCTGCGCGGAAGGATTCAGCCCCAGGTCGGAATCACGGATGGCCTTTTCCACCTTGGCGACCATCGGCTTTTCCCACACCTGCACGCCGATGGTGCGGGCGTCGATCAGGGTGACGTTGGCGACCTGGTTTACCGGAACCAGCGAACCATAATATTCCACTTGCACATGGTCGAGCAGGCCGGTGTGGGCGCGTCCCGTGCGAATCTTGGCGAGATCGTGCTTCAGGCTCTCGATGGACTTCTGCATCTTCGCTTCGGTGGTTTTCTTGAGTTCGGTAATCATGGTTTTTCAGGTCTGTTCAGCAATACACCAGTGTGCCTTCTGGCTCGCCCAGAATGACGCGCTTCAAGGCGCCCGGCTTGAAGATGGAAAAAACGCAGATGGGAAGCATCTGATCCCGGCACAGGGCAAACGCCGTGGCGTCCATGACGGCCAGATTCCGGGAAATGGCTTCGTTGAAGCTGATTTTTTCGAACCGGGACGCCTGCCGGTCCAGCTTGGGGTCGGCGGTATAGATGCCGTCGACCTTGGTGGCTTTCAGCACGATTTCCGCGCCGATCTCGGAACCACGCAAGGCCGCCGCTGTGTCGGTGGTGAAAAAAGGGTTGCCGGTTCCCGCCGCGAAAATGACGATTTTGCCTTCTTCCAGATGGCGAATGGCCTTGCCGCGAATGTAAGGCTCCACGACCTGCTCGATATTGAGGGCCGATTGCACCCGGCTGTTCAGGCGCGCCTGCCGCATGGCGTCCGAAAGGGCCATCGCGTTCATCACTGTCGCCAACATGCCCATGTAATCCGCGGTGGCACGATCCATGCCGGTGGCGGTACCCGCCATGCCGCGAAAGATGTTGCCGCCGCCAATCACGACACCGATTTCCACACCCAGAATCGCCACCGAACGAATTTCCGCGACGACATTCCCCAGAGTCCGGGGATGGATGCCATAACTCGCTTCACCCATCAGGGCTTCGCCGGAAAGTTTCAAGAGAATGCGCTTGTATCGGGGCGCGGGCACGGAATCGGTCATGACGGCTTGTCCGGTTTATTTCTGGGCGGCGGCGGCCTGGGCGGCCACCTCGGCGGCGAAATCGCTCACCTTCTTTTCCAGGCCCTCGCCGACCACATAAAGCGCGAAGGTCGCCACGGAAGCGCCCTTCTTCTTCAGGAGTTGCCGGATGGTTTCCTTGGTGTTCTTGACGAACGCCTGTTCCAGCAGGACAACTTCCTTCAGGAAGGTCTCCTCTGCCTTTTCGGCATCCTTCTCCTGCCGGGCCTCGGATTTCTCTGCTTCCTTCGCCTTTTCGCGGGCAATTCGCCGCTCCCGCTCGATTGCGGCGGCGTCAACCTCGGCGACCTCCAGTACGCGAGGCTTGGCAGCGGCGATGTGCATGGCAAGATCCTTGCCCAGTTCCGCGTCGCCGCCGATCAAGTCCACAAGCACACCGATCTTCGCGCCGCCGTGGATATAAGAATAGAGGTTGCCCTGCGCCTCGAAACGCCGGAAGCGGCGCAGGCTCATGTTCTCGCCGATCTTGCCGACCAGTGCTGCGCGGGTGGATTCCACCGTGCCCTCGCCCAGGGGCAGCGTGGAGAGCGCCGCCACATCGGCAGGGGCCTTGTCCGCCACCAGTTTGGCGCTTTGTTGCACCAGCGCCAGGAATTCCGCGTTCCTGGCGACGAAATCGGTTTCGCAATTGACTTCCAGGATCGCGCCCAGTTTGCCATCCGCGGCGATGTGGATGCCCACCACGCCTTCCGTGGTGATGCGGGCTGCAGCCTTGCTCGCCTTGTTGCCCAGTTTTACCCGCAGGATTTCCTCGGCCTTCGCCATGTCGCCCGCGGCTTCTGTCAGGGCTTTCTTGCATTCCATCATGGGCGCGTCGGTCTTTTCGCGCAGTTCCTTCACCATGCTTGCGGTAATTTCCGCCATTTTCTCGTTACTCCGAAAAACAAATCCCGAATGCGCGGACCGGATGAAAACGGCCCGCGCCCTACTATTTTTCCAGCCGGATCATTCCCCGGCAGGTTCGCTTTCTTCCTCGACCTCGATGAATTCCTCATCGCCGTCGGTCTCCACGATCTCCTGCATCGCCTGCGTGCGGCCTTCCAGGATCGCGTCCGCCACGCCGCGCGCGTACAAGCGGATGGCACGGGAGGAATCGTCATTCCCGGGAATCACGTAACCCACGCCAACAGGGGAATGGTTGGTATCCACCACGCCGATCACCGGAATGCCAAGCTTGTTCGCTTCGGTAACGGTAATCTTGTGATAACCAACATCGATGACAAAGATGGCGTCCGGCAGGCCGTTCATCTCCTTGATGCCACCAATGGCCTTTTGCAGCTTGCCAAGCTCGCGGGTAAAGTTCAGCGCTTCCTTCTTGGGCATGCGCTCGATCTCACCCGCTTCCACGGCGGCTTCCATGTCCTTCAGGCGTTTCAGGGACTGCTTTACAGTCTTGAAATTGGTGAGCATGCCACCCAGCCAGCGCTGGTCGATATAGGGCGCGCCGGCGCGCCGGGCTTCTTCCGCGATGATTTCGCGCGCCTGGCGCTTGGTGGAGACAAAAAGAATCGTGCCGCGCCGCGCCGTGAGTTTTCTCACGAATTCCATGGCCTCGTTGTACTTGACCATGGTTTTTTCGAGGTTGACGATATGAATCTTGTTGCGGGCGCCGAAGATGTACGGCGCCATTCTGGGGTTCCAGAAACGGGTCTGATGACCGAAATGAATTCCGGCATCCAGCATTTGACGCATGGTAACGGACATGCAAAAAACTCCATATAAGGGTTGAACCGCCATCCGCCGCCAACGCCGTACGCGGTTTTCGCATGCGGCACCCTTAACTGGCGGATGTGTGAATTCCGGGCAAGACATTCTGCCCGGTCAGATTAGCCATCTTGAGGCTAAAACCTTGAAATTATATCTGACACAAATGCATACGCCAAGGAAGTTTGTTGCGCGCGACAACCGATTCGCCAGCTCCGTGGGGCGCTGGCGTGATGGCATGGGAGGGATGAAACAGGCACGACGGGCGGTACGGCATGATCCGGCAAATCTGGAGTTGCTGCTGGCGAAATGATGAATCCCTTCCCTTGCCCATGACGTAAAAATGGAATTCAGGGAAAAGCAGTTCCCTGGACGCCCTGTACAACGTTTGATTTTGCATCGATGGCCCGCCGTTTGCGCAATGAGGGCGCGCGGCTCCTTTGCATGCGGCCCATGCCTTACAGAATCTCCCGCACGTCGACGAAATGCCCGGCAATCGCCGCCGCCGCCGCCATCGCCGGGCTGACGAGATGGGTGCGTCCGCCCGGCCCCTGCCGGCCCTCGAAATTGCGGTTCGATGTGGAGGCGCAACGCTCGCCAGGCTCCAGCCGATCGGCGTTCATTGCCAGACACATGGAACAGCCCGGTTCGCGCCACTCGAAGCCGGCGGCGATGAAAATCTTGTCCAGTCCTTCCGCCTCTGCCTGGCGCTTGACCTGTCCCGAGCCTGGCACCGCCAGCGCAAGCTTGACGTTCTCGGCCTTCTGGCGTCCTTTCAGCACCACCGCCGCCTGGCGCAAATCCTCGATGCGGGAATTGGTGCAGGAGCCGATGAACACCTTGTCAATCCGGATCGAGCGGATTGGCATGTTCGGACGCAAGCCCATGTAATGCAGCGCGCGCTCCATGCCTTCCCGCTTCACCGCGTCTGTCTCCTTTGCCGGATCGGGTGCCGTCGCGGTGATGGGCAGGACCATTTCCGGCGAGGTGCCCCAGGTCACCTGCGGCAGGATATCCGCCGCGTCCAGTTCCATGGTGCGGTCGAACACAGCGTCAGTATCGGAGCGCAATGTGCGCCAGTAGGCCACCGCCTTGTCCCAGATCGCACCACGCGGCGCAAAGGACCTGCCCTTCAAATAATTGATGGTGATGTCGTCGACGGCCACCAATCCCAGTCGGGCCCCGGCCTCGATCGCCATGTTGCACAGGGTCATGCGCCCTTCCATCGACAGGCCGCGAATGACGCTGCCACTGAATTCCAGCGCATATCCGGTGCCGCCCGCGGTGCCGATTCGACCGATGATGGCGAGCGCCACATCCTTGGCGGTCACGCCCTTGCCGAGCCGGCCCTCGACCCGGACCAGCATGGTCTTCGATTTCTTCTGCACCAGGCATTGCGTCGCCAGCACATGCTCGACCTCCGAGGTGCCGATGCCGTGCGCCATCGCCGCGAATGCCCCGTGCGTCGAAGTGTGCGAATCGCCGCACACCACGGTCATGCCCGGCAACACCGCGCCGTTCTCCGGACCGATCACATGCACGATGCCCTGTTTCGCGTCCCTGAACGGAAAATAGGCCAGCGCCCCAGTCTCGCGGATATTGGCGTCCAGCGTTTCCACCTGCTGGCGGGAGACCGGGTCCAGGATACCCTCGCTCCAACGCGCGGTCGGCGTGTTGTGGTCGGCGGTGGCGACGATGGAGGAAACACGCCAGGGTTTCCTGCCCGCGAGCCGCAGGCCCTCGAAAGCTTGCGGGCTGGTCACTTCGTGCACGAGGTGGCGGTCTATATAGAGCAATGCCGTGCCGTCCGGCTCCTCGCGCACGATGTGGTTCGACCATAGTTTTTCGTAGAGGGTTTGCGGCATGGCGGCTCAACCAGGAAAGAGAAACGCATATTATGGCACAGCCATCAAGGGTTCCCGCGGACGGAAATTCTGCATTCGCTGGACTTGCGCGCTACGCCGGCTTTCCGAAATTGTGGCATCATTGCCCGCATTTTCCATTTGGGAACGCGGCATGACATACAAGGTTTTCATCGACGGACGGCACGGCACCACTGGTCTCAGGATCGACGAGCGGCTTTCCGCGCGGGCCGATGTCGAACTCCTCGCGATTCCCGAACAGGCGCGCAAGGATCCGGCTGCCCGAGCCGAATGCATCAATCGCGCGGATGTTGTTTTCCTCTGCCTGCCCGACGCCGCCGCGCGGGAAGCGGTCGCCCTCCTGCGGACGGACAATTCCCATACCCGCTTTCTCGACGCGTCCACAGCGCATCGCACGCATCCGGACTGGATCTATGGCCTGCCTGAACTTGATGGCGGTCAGCGCGCGCGCATCCGGAACGCGCGAAAGGTCGCCGTGCCCGGTTGCCACGCCAGCGGTTTCATCCTGCTCCTGCATCCGCTGGTTGCCGCTGGCATCGTTCCCCGGGAATATCCGGTCAGCGCCTGTTCTGTCACTGGCTACAGTGGTGGCGGCAAGGAAATGATCGCCAGCTACGAGACGCCGAAGACACTGCCGGAGTCCATGCAAAGTCCGCGTTTCTATGCCCTGGGCCTTGCCCACAAGCATCTTCCGGAAATGCAGGCGCTGACCGGGCTTGCCACGAAACCCCTGTTTACGCCAATCGTCGGTAATTTCGCGCAGGGCATGGTGGTTGTCGTGCCGCTCTTGCCGCGCCTTCTGGAAAATTCGGTCATGCCTGCCGATGTGCACGCGTTCTTGAACGAATACTATGCCGGGGAGCGCTTCGTCAAGGTCATGCCGTTCGATTCCGCCGCCACGCTGGAGAACGGCTTCCTGCCCGCCACGGCTTGCAACGGCACGAACCGGGCGGAAATCTTCGTTTTTGGTCACGCCGAGCAAATCCTACTTGCCGCCCGCTTCGACAATCTCGGCAAGGGCGCGTCCGGCGCGGCCGTCCAGTGCATGAATATCATGCTGGACGCGGACGAAGGTGAAGGACTGAACATCTAGCCAACCGGCTTCGACAAGCTGTTTCTTGCCTGTCACGCCGCATTTATTCCCTCGTAACGCCTCTTCGTGCAACCAGATCGACAGATCGCGCCACTTCTCCCGATTTTTCGTCGAAGAAGGCGCATGGGATGATCGTTGTGTCTGCCATCATCCCGCCCTCCAGCGGCAAACCCCTGTTTTCCGGCAGGTCGTCAATGAGGTTCGTCATTCGCGCCGTCAGTCCGTGCTGCTCAGGAAAATGCCGGAATTTCAGGATCGTCGTCTCATCCGGCGCCATGTCGTTTACCAGTTCAAGACCGGCAAAACAGCGCGTGGATGCATTCCCGACAGGCATGACTGACCCGCGGCGGCGGAGGGCGTGATCCTTTTCAGGCTTTCCGGGCAGCGGCGAGACCGCGGTTCAAATCCTCGATCAGATCGTCCGCGTCTTCCAGGCCGATGGAAAGGCGGATGGTGCCAGGATGAATGCCTGCGGCGGCGAGCGCCGCGTCGGACATGCGGAAATGCGTGGTCGAGGCGGGGTGGATCACCAGCGACTTGGCATCGCCAACGTTGGCGAGGTGGGAAAATACTTTCAGCGCCTCGATGAACTTTTCCCCCGCCTTGCGCCCTCCGGCAAGGTTGAAGGTAAAGACCGACCCCGCGCCGCGCGGCAGCAGCTTTTGCGCCAGGGCGTGACCGGGATGGCTTTCCAGATCTGGATAGTTGACCGCCGTTACCGCTGCGCCGATCTGTCCGGCAAGATGGATGACCACTTTCCTTGTGTTCTCGACATGCCGCGCCATGCGCAACGGCAGGGTTTCAAGTCCCTGCAGGATTTGGAAGGCGTTGAACGGGCTCATGCAGGCGCCGAAATCGCGCAAGCCCTCACGCCGCGCCCGCAGGAGGAAGGCCGCGACCGTGGATTCCTCGGTAAATACCATGTCGTGGAATCCCGCGTAGGGCGCGGTGAGTGTCGGGAATTTGCCGTCCTTGTCCCAGTCGAACGCGCCGGAATCGGCTACGATGCCGCCAACCACCGTGCCGTGCCCAGAAAGAAACTTGGTTGCCGAATGGAACACGAGGTCGGCCCCGTGCGCGAAGGGTTGAATCAGGTAAGGCGTGGTAAAGGTCGAATCGACAAGCAGGGGCAGGCCGTTTTCGTGCGCGAGATCTGCCACTTTCGGGATGTCGAGCACATCGAGACCGGGGTTGCCCAGCGTTTCGCCGAACAGAAGGCGCGTTTCCGGGCGAATGGCGCTTTTCCAGGCGTCGATGTCACAAGGATCGACGAAGGTGGTCACAATGCCGAAACGCGACAGCGTGTATTCGAGCAGGTTGTGGGAGCCGCCGTAGAGCGAGCGACTGGCAACGATATGGCCGCCCGCGCCCATCAGGGTGGCGACGGACAGATGCAGCGCCGCCTGCCCGGAAGCGACCGCTACTGCGCCAACGCCATCCTCCAGCGCCGCGATGCGCTCTTCCAGCACGGCATTGGTCGGGTTGGAGATGCGCGCGTAAACATGGCCGCCGCGCTCCATGTCGAAGCGCGAGGCCGCTTGGTCGGCGTCCCGGAACACAAAGGAGGTGGTAAGGTAGATCGGCTGCGCCCGCGCGCCGAATTCCTTGTCAGGCAGTTGCCCGGCGTGGAGGGAAAGGGTATCGAAACGGTAGGTCATGGAGAACTGCCCAGGCTGGCGGAAAGCGGGTATATTACCGCGCTCGCCCGGTTTTCGGTTCCCCATGTCCGTCACTGCCGAACAAGTTATCGATCGCGCCGCCGTGCACGCGCATTTCCGCCGCGCTGCCATGTCCGGCGGCAGCGATTTCCTGACCCGCGAAATCGACTGCCGGATGCAGGAACGTCTGGAATACGTGCGCCTTGCGCCAGCGCGCATCCTTGATCTCGGCTGCGGTTCCGGCCCGTCGTTCTCCGGATTGCAGGCACGCTATCCCGGCGCGCATTATATCGGTGTCGACCTGGTTTTCGCGGATGGCGCGATCGCACGGCGCGGTGTGTCCGGGCATCCGGCACCTGGGAAAGTCCCGGAATTTCCCACATTCCTGGCGGGTGACGCCACAGCGTTGCCGCTCAAGGAGCAATGCGCCGATCTCATCTGGGCCAACCTGCTCTTTCCCTGGCTTACCGCTCCGCCCTTTTTCGCGGAAAGCCTGCGCTGTCTCGCGCCGGGCGGACTTCTGATGTTCTCCGCCCTGGGACCGGACACCCTGAAGGAGCTGCGCGGCGGCTTCCGGGATGGCCATGCCCACACCCAGGCGTTTTCCGACCTGCATGACCTGGGCGACCTGCTGTTGGCGACAGGCTTTTCCGGCCCGGTGATGGACATGGAAATCCTTACCCTGACCTATGAGAATCTGGAAACCCTGGTCCGGGATTTGCGCGCGGCGGGCGCGACCTGCGCCATGCGGGCGCGACGGCGGGGACTTGCGGGGCGCGCCTTTCTGGAAACCCTGCGCACGCATTACGAAAGGTTCCGCCGGGAAGGTCGCCTGCCCGCCACTTTTGAAATCCTCTACGGCCATGCCTGGAAACCGGACTGCCCGCCAGACTGTCGACCGGGCGACGCGCCGGTATTGCGCGCCGAGTTTCGGCGGATCATGCCGGAACGTGGTTTCCCATAGCCCATAGCCGGCATTTCCGCCAGGAATGTCCGGAAGACTGCCCGATTCCGGTTTCCGCGCCAAACGGCGTCGATCGGAGAGGCTCGCGACCCTCGCGGTTCGCAATCTGAAGCGCAAGGGCGGATAGATGAAGTGAACGAATCCCGGGGCCGGGCGTCATCCGCATGAACAGGCGGCGTGTTGCGGCGCGGCCTCCAGGCGGCGCTCCAGGCGTTGACTGGCGCGTTCGCATAACTGGCGCACATCCTCGTCCAGATCGTCGAACTCCGAAAGGTGGTTCAGGAGGCAGATGGCATGGCGTGCCGAATGTGGGCAGCCGGTTTCCTCCAGGATCAGCAGTTGGCTCAGGGCGCCCGCCCAGAGGTGCGCGGTCGGCAACATGGTTTCCTCCTCAAATCCGCGTGGCGTAATACTCCACGACACGTTGCAAATCCAGTGGAAAAGGCGTGGCGTCCAGGCCATCCGGAATGTGGGCCAGCGTCGCCGACAATGCCGTGTTGTCCAGCCGGATCCATTCCGGGCACAGCAGCGCCGGGGCTTCCAGGGAGGCACGCACCATGTTCAGTTTCCTGCCAGCTTCCGTGGGACCGAACACCTCGCCCGCTTTCACGCGGATGGAAGGAATCGTCACGCGCCGTCCGTTCAACTGGATGTGCCCGTGATTCACCAGTTGCCGCGCCGCCGGAATCGTCGGAGCGAAACCGGCCCGGAACACGAGGTTGTCCAGACGGCGTTCCAGGAATTCCACGATTTTGCCGCCCGTCTGCGCTTTCTGCCGCTGCGCTTCCCGCACAATGCGCCGCAACTGCCGTTCGGAAAGTCCGTAGTTGAAGCGCAACTTCTGCTTTTCCATCAATTGCATGCCATATTCGGAACGGCGACTGGAAACCGCCTTCCTGGATCCGTGCTGGCCAGGCGGCTGTGGGCGGGCGGCCATGGATTTACGGGAAAGCCCGGGCAAATCGACACCCAGGGCGCGCAGAACCTTGATACGGGGACCGGTATAACGGGACACGATAGAACCTCAAGAGTCAATGGATCGACAAGACAAGATCAATGCAACAGGTTGGAACAAGGCCACAGATGCGCTTCCCGTGCTGTGGAAACAGGGGGGACGCATGCGTCTCGCCAGCCTTGCAAGGCGTTTTGCAGAGCGCTCATCAGATGCGCGTGGCAATCCCGCTCCTCCGCCTCCATGACGGCGGCTTCAAGATGATGTTGCAGCGCGGCAGTTTTCCCTGCTGTCATCCCTCGCAGGGCGGAGGACGACAGCAGGGTGACAATAGCGGCCAAACGCAGATCCAGAGATAACTCTTCCGTTTTCACGTTCATTGCCCTCTCGCCAAGGCATGCCTTGAAACGATTGCGTGCAGTTCCATGGGAAATTCGCCTTCGTTCATGTAGACCATGTTTTCATACGGGATGTCCGATGGACATCATCTGTGTGCCTAACCGGACATGATTCTCATTGAACTTTCCGGCAAAGTCAATAATGAGAATTGTTTTTATTTATTGGCGATCGTGGAAACACGGCATGTTGCATGCACGCAAAGGTGGTTGGACAAAAAATTCGAACAAGTCCCGGAGGTGCTGACGCCAAAGGAACAAGCAACCATTGTCGCCATGCCGCATGCGCATTGCGAAAGATCGTGGCGGCAACACTGTTTTACGCTGTGACAAACGCGGTCACCATCCCGATGATGGTCGACGAGACAGTAGAGGCGCGCTTTTTTTCTGGTTTACACGTGCTGCCGATATGCTCCGGGACCGCATCGGCGCACTGCTCGGCGCCTTCTTCCCACAGGAAAGCGACCGCTGCGCCAGGTCCCCGACCGCATGGAGGAACCTGGATTCGGAATACTCTAGCGGTAGACCAGCACCGGGATCTTGGAGTGTGTGAGCACCTTGTTGGTTTCGCTGCCAAGAAGCAGGCCGCTGATGCCCTTGCGACCGTGCGAAGCCATGAAAATCAGGTCGCAGCTCTGTTTTTCGGCAGCATCGATGATGGCTTCATAGGGAATGTCACTGGTGGCGCTGACCGTTTCACACGGCACTCCGGACTTCTCGCATTCGGCGGTGACGCAATCGAGTACATCCCTGGCCTGCTGCTCGACCATTTCGGAAAACTTTTCCGGCGTGGTGGGATCGATCAACGCGCCTTCGCCGAAATAGGTAACCGGATATTCCGGTTTGGCGTAAAACGCTGTAATGCGCGCGCCAATGTGCCGGGCAAATTCCACGGCGCGGCGTGTCGCGTCCTGGGAGAGCTGGGAACCGTCGGTCGGCACCAGAATATGTTTGAACATGGTCGTTCTCCTTGGCATGACGGGCTTATGGATTTATCCTACTCCTGCCGTCCGAGAATGCAACAGTCTGGAGCCAGTGTTCCATTCGGTCAACAAGACTTGCAACCAGAAGGTTTACAATCCTGAAATGACAACACGGAGATCAGTTTCATGAATGCGGAGGCTTCTTCCTCACTGGGCCACAAAGGTTACGACTTCAACACGCCGACTCCCCTGGAGCTCATGGGCAAAAAGATTGGCGACTATCTGGATCCTTTCGGTGTCGCCACATCCATGCTGGAAGCCCATATGGCATGGTGTTCGCATCCCGTGGAACTGCGGCGCGCCCTTTCCTCGCTTTCCGGGGACTTGCTGGCCCTCCTGGCGCATGTGCAGCGACGCGCCATGGGACTGTCTTCCGAGGATGTGGTGCTGCCGCATCCCGACGATGCCCGTTTTTCCGATCCGGTGTGGGAAGAGTCGCCCACTTGGGACATCATCAAGGAGTGGTATCTGGCGTTTACGCACCGGCTCCAGGACATGTTCTTCGCAACGCCGGGACTTTCCGACAAGGAGCGCCGCCGGGCAGCATTCTGGCTGCGGAAATGGCTGAACGCCGTAGCGCCGACCAACTTTTTCTGGACGAATCCGGTTGCCATGCGCAGATGCGTGGAATCGCACGGCGGAACCCTGGTGGAAGGACTGCACAATTTCATGCGGGATGTCGAGGCGAAGAACATCCTGATGGTGGAGGAAGACGCCTTCCAGGTCGGCAAGGATCTGGCGGTCACGCCGGGCAAGGTCATCTTCCGCAATCGCCTGCTGGAGATCATCCATTACACCCCGACCACCGAAAAGGTGCATGCCACGCCCATCCTGATTGTCACGCCCTGGATCAACAAGTTCTACATTCTTGACCTGACGCCCCGGAAAAGCATGATCAAATACCTGGTAGACCAGGGGTTTTCCGTATTTGTCACGAGCTGGAAGAACCCCACGGCGGACATGTCCAACGTTTCTTTCGAGGATTATCTCCGCGAAGGGGTTGCCACTTCGGTGGATACCGTCCTGGATTTTTGTGGCGTGCCCACACTGCATCTGGTCGGTTACTGTATCGGCGGCACGCTGGTTTCCACCTACATGGCCTGGGCGAACAAGTATTACGACAAGGACAAGATGCCGGTTGCCGACTGGACGCTCTTTACCACGCTCACCAATTTTTCCAATCCCGGTGACATCGAAGTCTTCATCGACGATTTCAGCATTGACGCCCTGGAGGAAAGCATGGCCAGGAAAGGCTATCTGGATGGCAGCGAAATGGCGACGTCTTTCCGCTTGCTGCGATCCAACAGCCTGATCTGGCACTACTGGGTGCATAGCTACCTGTACGGTGAGCCTTTGCCGGCGTTCGATGTGCTGTTCTGGAACATGGATTGCACCCGCCTGCCCTATGCCATGCACAGTTTCTATCTGCGCGAGATGTACCTGAAGAACAGCCTCATCAAGCGCGATCACCTGCACCTCGCGGGCGAGCCGATCGACCTGCATCGCATCGTGCAGCCGCTTTACGCAGTGACCGCCAAGGACGACCACATCGTCCCCTGGAAACAGAGCTACCGGATTCGCAAATATATCAGTGTGAAAGCGCCCATGCGTTTCGTGCTGTCGACTTCCGGCCATATCCTGGGCATCATCAATCCACCGGTAAACCCGCCCAAGCGCGCGTTCTGGGCGAGCGAACCCCGTAACAACGAACACTACGAGGATTGGCTGGAACGTACCGAGAAACGGTCCGGAACCTGGTGGGAAGACTGGGTGGAATGGCTCAAGGCCCGGGGAGACGAACAGATCAAGGCGCTGCCGGTTTCCTCCCGCAAATATCCCGCCCTGGCGGATGCGCCGGGTGTATATGTGCTGGAAAAATAGACGGTTGACTTTTGGCCTTGCAGGGCTCGCGGGTGGTAATTTTCTCCTTGCCTTCCGTGTCCACTACGGTTTCTTCCTGTCTCATGGGCACTGACGGCAAGGCATGCGGAAACGCGCTTGAAACATGGGACTTTGTCCTTATATGCATTCCAGCGCCAGGTTTGGCCATTTTTCAGGAGGATATTCACATGAGCGCCTTGACACCCTTGCATGACCCGTTCGACGAGCTTTTCCGCGGGTTTTTCGTGCGCCCGATGGATTTGCATGCAGGCAACGCCACTGCGGTCGCCCCTGCCATTCGCATGGACGTGAAGGAACTGGAGAACGCCTACGAAGTTCACGCCGAGCTTCCCGGCGTGAAAAAGGAGGACATCCACATCACAGTCGATGGCAGCCTTGTTTCCATCAGCGCGGAAATCCACAATCAAACCGAAACGAAGGAAGGCGAACGCGTGCTGCGTTCCGAACGTTATTTCGGCAAGGTTTCCCGTTCCTTTCAGTTGGCGCAGGACATCGATGACACACAGGCGGCCGCCAAGTTCAATGACGGCATCCTGGAACTCACGCTGCCCAAGCGGGCCGCCGCCGCCAGCAAACGGATTTCCGTATTCTGACGCGCTTCGGCGCGGAGCGCCCCCGGCATGTTATCTGGATATTCCCGGTGTCCAGCGCGGGAGCGCTCCTGTGAATACGAACACGGGAAAGCATTGCTCTTCACAAGGTCGGCGCCGTTTGCGTAATTACAGCAAACGGCGCGCGGCCCATCATCTCAGGTCTGCGGAATAGCGCGCAAGGAAGCATCCAGTTCCCGCAAGCGTTCCGGTGTGCCAACATCCACCCAGCGTCCCCTGTAGCGCTCGCCTGATACCAGTCCGCGATCAGCGGCGGCGCGCAGGAGCGGCGCCAGTCTAGCAGGGCGGTCTGGCGCGATTCCGGCGAACAGCGCAGGTTTGTAGAGGCCGATTCCCGTGAAAGTCAGGGTCGCCGTGTTCGTGGCGGGGTTCGAGACTTCTCCCGCGACCAGGACAAAATCGCCAGCGGAATGATGCGGCGGATTTTGGGTCAGCGCCAGATGCGCCATCCTGTCCGATGCCGCGAATGCCTGGAAACACGCATTGTCTGTCAACAAGGCGGGAGGCGCGTCGAAAAACACATCGCCGTTGAGCACGAGAAAGGGGTCTGCGCCCAGAAGCGGCAAGGCGCGGGCAATGCCGCCCGCCGTCTCCAGCGCGCCCGGCGGTTCCTGTGAGTAGGCGATTTCGAGCCCCCATGCCGTGCCATTTCCCAGGACAGCGGGAATTTTCGCGCCCAGATGTGCGCAATTGATGACAACCCGCCCGATTCCCGCGCGTGCAAGACGCTCCAGGTGCCAGACGATCAGGGGCTTGCCGCCGACGCTCAGCAAGGGTTTCGGCGTATGGTCAGTGAGCGGACGCATGCGTTCTCCGCGTCCGGCAGCAAGGATCATGGCGCGCATGGATACCTGTTTCATATCAGTTCGTCATTGGAAAGATCGCGCCAGACGTTTCGCACGTACCCCTGGATAGGGCGAAAATTTGTCTTGTAGGCCATCTTGCCCAGTTCCCGGATCCAGTAACCCAGATAGAGATAGGGCAGGTTCAGTTGTTGTGTCAGACGCGCTTGCCAGAGTACGTTGTAGGTTCCGTAGGCCGCGCCGGGAACGTCGGGATCGAAGAAGGTATAGACGGAAGAAAGCCCGTCGTCCAGTACATCGATGACGCTCACCATGCGGATGTCCTCCGCATCGGAAAATTCAATCAAGCGTGTTTCCACGCGACCTTCCAGCAGGAACTGGATGTATTGTTCGCGATTGTCCTCGTCCATGCCGCCGCCAGTATGCCTTCGCGCCTGGTAACGGGCATAGAGCGCGTAGTGCCGTTCGTCGAACCGCAGGGGACATTCCCGCGCCAGCAGATTGGCGTGGTGCTTCAGGGCGCGGCGCTGGCTGCGGTTGGGATTCAGTCGATCGACAGGAAGCCGGACTGGAATGCAGGCGTTGCAGGTATCGCAATGGGGACGATAGGTGATGAGTCCACTGCGGCGAAACCCCAGGCGCACCAGTTGGCTGTAGACCGCCGCGTCGATCAGATGGCCGGGCACGGCGGCCTGCGAACACGCCCGGCGTTCCGGCAGGTAGCTGCACGAAAATGGCGCTGTCGTATAAAACTGTAACAGGGACAGGACTTCGCGGGGATCGGACATGTCATGCGCTCGCGACAGAACGCCATGGCGCGCACAGGTCGCCGCCATTGTCCGCCAGCGTTTCCAAACGCCGCAGGAATTCAGCGCGGGGGATTTCGCGCGCGCCCAGTGATGCCAGATGCGCCGTCCTGACCTGACAGTCGATCATGCCGAATCCCGCCACTTTGAGACGCCGCGCCAACTCGGCAAAGGCGATTTTGGAGGCGTCGCGGCGGCGGGCGAACATGGATTCGCCATAGAACATGCGTCCGATCGCGACGCCATACAAACCACCAGCCAATTCGCTCTCAATCCAGGTTTCCACCGAATGCGCATAACCTTGCCGATGCAACGCGCCATAGGCGGCGCGCATGGCATCCGTGATCCAGGTGCCGTCCTGCCCTGGTCGGGGTATTTGGGCGCAGGCCTGCACCACTGCACCGAAGGCGGTATCCAGACGTACTTCGTAGCGGCCTTGGCGCAAGGTTTTCGCAAGCGAGCGGGATGGCGTGAATTTCTCCGGAAACAGCACCATCCGGGGATCGGGCGACCACCAGAGAATCGGCTCGCCTTCGGAAAACCACGGGAAAATTCCCTGGCGATACGCTGCCAGCAGGCGAAAAACGGAAAGATCGCCGCCCGCAGCCAAGAGGCCATTAGGCTCGCGCAATGCGCGAACCACCGGCGGGAAAGGCGTATCCGCGTCAAGCCAGGGGATCATGCCAATGCCCGTGAACGCGGGAAATTCCGCTATTCCGCCAGAAGCCGGCGCGCGCCGTTGTAACGCCGCGTCCAGTAGCTGTTTTGCATGTTTTCCAGACGCACCGCGCCACCCGCGCTGGGCGCGTGCAGAAAATAATTGTCACCCAGATAAATCCCCACATGCGAAAAGGCGCGGCGCATGGTGTTGAAGAACACGAGATCGCCTGGCTTCAATTCCGAACGCGCGACATCCGTCCCTTGCGCAGCCTGTTCCCGGGCCGTGCGCGGCAACGTCAGCCCGGCAGCTTCCCGATAGACAATCTGCACGAAACCGCTGCAATCCAGTCCGCTGCCATTCGCGCCTGTCCCGCCGGCGCGATAGCCGATTCCCACTTTTTCCAGCCCTTTCAGGAGCACTTCCTGAGCGAGACTGGTATAGCGCTCGAGAAAGGATTTTCCCGTCCCTGGCTCCGGCACGCCCGCGGGTTCCGCACGCGCCGGCGCGTGCAACGACAGGAAAAAAACAGAAAACAGGCTGAACGCCAGACATCTGGATGATACTTGCTTCATGAACGCCATACCTGCAATCCGGTATCCGGGAGTGCCCTGCGACGCATGTCCCCAATCCGGAAAAAATGATAAACGGTCCGCGAGTATTGCATAAGGTCCCGCGAACAGCAATTTTTTGCATGGAGGGTAATAGCCAGGTAGTGTCGCCACAAAAGCGTGCCATTCCATCCATATTGCGCCTGACGGGATGCTTCAGGATTTGGCACAGCATCGTCACGATATTTCAGGTCATGTCTGTTCTCCCGGGGAGAG
>JAISME010000162.1 GCA_031276915.1 Zoogloeaceae bacterium | reverse complement strand
CGATGAGGAAATGATCGGTCAAATCGATACGGGCAACCATGACGCCTATTCTATCGCCGATCATCGCCCGGAGAAAACGACATGACAACGATGTCATTCAGAGGACGGAGGACAGTCAGCGCATAGGTCGGGGTGAGCGAAGCGAACCCCGACATCAAATAGCCCTCCCCTTGCGTCGGGGTTCGTTTCACTCACTCCGATCCATGCGCGCTGGATACCCTTTGGTTCCGGCATGGAATCTGGATGGAGGTTGATTTTTTGGGAAAATCAGTCGTGTTTCCGCGCGCGGCTGTATTGGGCAAATGCCGGATCCGCGTATGGCAACTCCAGTTGATATTGTCCAAGCTGGATAAGTCCAGGCAAGATCATTGTCTGGAGACGGCGAAGACACCGATTGCAGGCGAAAAAGAGTGCTTTTGATCGCCGCGAAACGGCGCGGCGAAAATAACAGTCGGGTGTCGTTCCCCTCCCCCGCTTGCGGGGGAAGGTGTCCGAGGGATGGGAGAGGGCCGGCGGTTCCGTGGCAACGAGCGTTTGGGCAAGCGGAGCCGCTGCCCCTCATCCGCCTTCGGAGCCTTCTCCCGGAGGGGAGAAGGAAAGGAGAGTCGGAGCCTTCTCCCCGAGAGGAGAAGGGAAGGCATTTTCTTTCCGGAGAGCTTACGCCGTTGCCGCGCGCGCGGCGTTTTCCAGGATGTTCAGCCCTTCGTCGAAAACCTCGTCTTCAATGGTCAGCGGATAGAGCAGCCGGATGACGTTGTAGTGAGGGCCACAGGTCAGCAGCAGCAGTTTGTTCTCGAAGGCGAGACTTTGCACTTTTTTGGCGAAAGCGGCGTCGGGGTCGCCTGTTCCGGGTTTGAGGAATTCCAGGGCAAGCATGGAGCCGGGACCACGCACTTCGGCGAGCTGCGGCACGTCGGCCTTGAGTTTTTCCAGGCGCGAGCGGCAGATTTCGCCAAGTCTGCGGGAACGTTCGCAAAGGTTTTCCTCAGCGAAAACGTCCAGAACCGCGTTCACCGCGGCCAGGCTGAGCGGATTGCCGACATAGGTGCCGCCGAGGCCGCCGGGGTCGGGCGCATCCATGATTTCCGCTTTGCCGGCGACGCCGGAAACGATGAAGCCACCGCCCAGCGATTTTGCCATGACAATGAGGTCGGGATACGCGGCGTAGCTTTCCGAGGCGAACATCCTGCCCGTGCGCCCGAAGCCGCATTGCACTTCATCATGGATGAGCACGATGCCGTGCTTGTCGCAGAGTTCGCGCATGGCGAGGACGAATTCGGCCGGAGCCTGGTTGAAGCCGCCTTCGCCCTGGACGGGTTCATAGATGATCGCCGCCACGCGCCTGGCTTCGATGGCGTCGTGAAAAAGCGTGTCGATGGCGTCCAGGGAATCCTGTACGCCGACCTTGTGCAGCGCGCTGGGGAACGGCACATGGTATACCTCGCCGGGGAATGGGCCGAAGCCGGTTTTGTAGGGCGCCACTTTGCCGGTCAACGCCAGGGTCATCATGGTGCGCCCGTGAAAGCTGGAGTTGAAGGCGATGATTCCCGCGCGGCCGGTATGGCAGCGGGCGATTTTGATGGCGTTTTCCACGGCTTCCGCGCCGGAGTTGAAGAAGGCGCATTTTTTCGGCCCGGGGCCGGGAATCAGCGCATCGATGCGCTCCGCCGCGGTGACGTAGTGTTCGTTCGGGACGACCTGGTAGCAGGTGTGGCTGACTTTGTTCAATTGGGCGGCGACGGCGGCCTGTACTTTCGGATGCAGGTGCCCGACGTTGAGCACGCCGATGCCGCCGTAAAAATCAATGTAGCGATGGCCTTCCACATCCCAGATTTCCGCGTTTTTGGACCGTTCCACGTAGATCGGCCATGCGGCGCCCTGCCCCTTGGGGGTTGCCGCGAGACGGCGTTTTTCCAGTTCCTGGTTCTTGCCCATTTTCAAACACTCCTCATCTTCGGGTTTCAAAAAAATCGAGTTCGAGCTTTTGCAACGTGTGTCCGGGATCGGGGATCAGGGATCAGGGATCAGGGATCAGGTTTCTCTGCCCGTCATTCCCGCGCAGGCGGGAATCCAGCCTCCCGCAACACCCAGCCATCCCCCCCCCCCCGCCCATCATTCCCTGATTCCTGATTCCTGATTCCTGACACCAACAAGTATCAACGGCCTGTCGAGCGCAACTTGGAATCATTCAGGAGGCCGCGCGTCTGGCGCGGTATTTTTCCATGACTTCCCTGTTGGCGTTCACCGGCGGGGCGATGTCATCCGGAACAAGGCATTCGTAGACTCTGCCCTGGCGCGCTTTCCTGAATTCCTCCCACGCTTCTTCCAGCACGCGGGGGGAGGCGACGAGGTCGATGGCGGAACGGGCCAGGAGTTTCGCGCCGTGGCGCACGGCATTCTTGCCGATGTCGCTCCCCGCCGCGGAGGTGATGACCCAATGGTGCAGGCTGGGACCGGGCAGAACGCCCAGCCAGATCGTCGCCAGCGGCGCGAGCCAGGAATATTCGGACACGTCCGTCACGGGCGCGTCGAGTTCGCAGGGCGGAAAGACTTCCTGCACGATGCCGACAGGTTCGTTTCCGGCGTTTTTCTGCATGTCCATGGCGAATTGCTGCTGCTCCCCGGTCAGGGGCATGGGGCCGAGTTCCAGATAGTTGGCGTGTACGATCCTGCCCAGGGTCAGGTTGGGGATGTTTTCATGCACCGCCGTGACCAGTTCCGATTCCATGCCGACACCGGTGGCCAGGGCCGCTCCCCTGGCGCAGTTGTCGATCCGTTCCAGCGCATCGACCATGACTTCGGTGGTGGTGAAACGCCCCACGTACCAGACGCTGGTGCGGTCCGGCACGACGCTGGGGAATTCCGGCCCGACATGGGAGAAGGTGTAATTGATGGTGTTGGCGGCGGCTTCCGCGCCGGGGACGATGTGTTCGCGCAGCATTTCGACGGCGTGGCCCATGAGCATGGCGGCGTCCAGGGCGCTGCGGCCTTTCCAGGGAGCGTTGCCGTGGGCGGTCTTTCCCTTGAAATGGTAGTACTTGGAAAAATAGGCATTGGTTTTCCGCTGGACAAAGGTTTTGTTGAAAAAGGGATGCCAGTCGAGAAACGCGTCGACGTCTTCGTATAAACCGGCGCGGGCCATGAAGGGTTTGCCGATGCATATCTCTTCGCCCGGCGAGCCGTACATCCTGACCGTGCCCGGCAGGCCGAATTCTTCCAGCGCGTGGCGCAGGGCGATGCCGGCCGTCAGGGCGGCCGGGCCGATCAGGCAGTGTCCGCAGCCGTGGCCCGGCGCGCCTTCCCTGACCGCTTCCTGACAGGTCGAAACTTTCTGGGACAGGCCGGGAAGACAGTCATACTCCACGTTGAAGGCAATGACCGGCTTGCCGGCGCCATAGCTCGCCACAAAGGCCGTGGGCATGCCGGCAACGCCTGTTTCGACCGTGAATCCATGTTCTCTGGCAATGCCGGTCAGCTTTTCGACGGCGTCGAATTCCTGCATCCCCAGTTCCGGATTGTCGAACATGAACTGGGAGCAGGCCTCGAATTCGGCCTTGTTGTCCTCCACCCAGGTACTGATGTATTTTTTGACCGCGGCGATATCCATAGTGGCAATTCCTCGTATTTTTTCGAACGGACCCGTTCCGGAAAACAGGAACGGCAAACCGCGCTGCGTTTGCCGCCGTTCGCCGGCGGGCGCGCCGGAACGGGACGCCCGCCTTGTCTTTTCATGGTTGTTGCAAAACCAACGCGGCATCCCGCTTGGCCTGCTGTCCGACCCGATGCGTGGCCCGCACCATGCTTATGACATCCTTGGTGCCGAGGATCCCCAGCATGACCAGCATGAGCACGCCGACGATGAAGGACAGCCACACCATGCACAAAGCAAAGAATTCGATGTGGAACAGGAAGGCCAGCAAATAGTGGAGCGCGAACACGGCGAAGGTGACCACCCAGAACAGTTTCCAGTTACTGGTCTCCGCGCCGAGCCAGCCGAAGAAGCCGGGTTTGGTCTGCTTGTCCTCGACGCTGTCGTCGGCCATCATTTCCCGGCCCAGGGTGGTGTAGTTGGTGACCTCCGCCTTTTCA
>JAISME010000136.1 GCA_031276915.1 Zoogloeaceae bacterium | reverse complement strand
GCCCTGTAGCGCAGCCTTTCCCCTTCCCCTTCCGTATGCAGCGCAAGATTCTTCCCCGCGCCAACCCGCACATCACCGCGCCCTTCCGCCTTGCCGTTTACATCAAAAACACTCCCCTTCGCCCGCAACCGCAGATCGTCGCCCGTAAAACTCCCTCCCAGGTTCGTGAGGTCTCCCCCCGCCGCCACTTCCAGATCCCTCCCGGCATCCAGATTCGCGCCCGCAACAAGCACATCCCCGCCCGAACGAACAGACAACTCCCCGCCCGAACGCAGCCAGCTTTCCACTACGGCGCTCGAACCCTCTTCTCCGCCCGCACCGCTCCAAATCCGAAAATCCTGCCGGGCCAGCAGATTGACATCCCCGCCCGCTTCCAGCACCAGCGCCTTGCCCGCCTCCAGCCTCCCGCCGTCCAGCGTCATGTCACCGCCCGCCGCAATGCCGAGATTCCCCCCCACCACAATGTCACTGACAATATTGCGCGTCGCGCTTTCCATCCGCGCGCTTTCCTGCCACAGCGTGCGGCTTGCGCTTCGTTCAAGCTCCACCTCCTGCACCGCACCAATCGCCAGACTTCCCCCCGCCTCGATCCGCCCCGCGCCCGCAACCACAATCCGGCTGCCCGCAATCCGCATGTCTTCGCCCGAACGCAGCTCCAGGCTCCCGCCCGTAAACGCGCTGCCAATGACCTGCGTGCTTTCCTGGCTCCACCCCTGCTCGCGCAGAACCACCGCACCATTCCCAACCAACTGCGTGACATGACCCTCCCCCCGCGCCTGTGTCTGCGTCAGGGCCAGAATCGACAGATCACCCCCCGCCCAAAAACCAAGGTTCCTCCCCTGCCCCGCCACACCCAACAGCGTCAAATCCTTCCCCGCGGACAACAGCAGATCACCCCCCGCACGCAGACTTCCCGGCCTTGCCCTCTCTTCCAGGGCATAGCCCTGGCGGCTTTCCAGCATCCCCTTGTAAACACCCGCGCTTTCCTCAACGTGACCTTCCCGTTCAACCCGGCCCGCAACCCGCAAATCCCCTCCCGACATCAGCACCAGATGATTCCCCGCCCTCGCCTTCGCACCTTCCGCATCCAGATCGCCTCCCGACCAAAGGGTCAGGTTCCGGGACGCCAGCAGCTCCGTGTCCCGCAGCACAACATCCCCGCCCCCCTGGAGCGCCAGATCACCGCCGCTTCCATACAGCACCGGTCGTCCTTCTCCTCCGCGCAGTGCCAGATCACCCCCTGCCGCAACCCGCAAATCCCCGCGCGCCTTCGCCTTGCCTTCCACATCCAGGTAATCCCCCTTCGCCCGCAGCAGCAGATCAGCGCCCGCAAAACTCCCCCCCAGGTTCGTGAGGTCTCCCCCCGCCGTCACTTCCAGATCACCGCCAGATTCCAGACGCCCGCCCGCCACGCGCACGTCTCCACCAGAAGAAACAACCAGATCACCGCCCGACCGCAGCCGGGCCTCTATCGCAGCGTCAAAGCCGCCTTCCCCTTCCCCCGTCTTCCAGCCCTGAAAATCCCGCCGGTTCTCCAGATCAATATCTCCCCCCGCCTCCAGCGCCAACCGACCTCCAGCGCGCAACTCACTGCCGCCCAGCATCATGTCACCGCCCGCAACAACATCAAGATCACCCCCAGCCCTGATCCCGCTGCGAAGATTCCAGACCGCAATCCTTTCCTGTTCGCTTCCCTGCTCGCCGCCCCACTGCCGCGCGCGCCGCGTCTCGCTGCTGGTGTCCATATCCTGCGCCGTATCCACCAGCAGATTGCCGCCCGCTTCCAGACGACCACTACCACTCACTTCCAGCCGGCTTCCCCGCACCTGTACATCACCGCCCGCCCGCAGGTCCAGGCTTTCTCCCTGGAAGATGCTGGCAATGGCGCGCGTGCTTTCCCGCTGCTTCCGTTCTTCCGTCCCGGCCTCCGGAAGCCACCGCGCCACACCTTCCGGCAACTGTGTCTCCCGGCTTTCTTCCTCACGCTGCGTCCGTGCCAGGGTCTGGATCGACAGGTCGCCGCCCGCCTGGAAATCAAGATGCTTCCCCTGCCCTGTCGCCCCCGCCAGCGTCAGATCCTTGCCCGCGGACAGCAGCAGATCACCGCCCGCCCGCAGGTTGAGCACCGATTCCCTTTCCTCCTGTTCGTGCCGCAGCGTCCGTTCCCGCGTCCCCCCGCTTTCCAGCAGGACTTCCTCTTCCCGTGTCTCGCGCGCGATCTTTCCGGAAACATCCAGGTTTCCCAGCGCCCACAGCGTCACATCCCCCTCCCGGGCCGTGACGTCGCCGCCCGCCAGCTTCAGGTCGCCCTCCGTGCCGAGCGTGAGATTCCCCGCCGCGAACAGGCGGGTATCCTGGATGTCCATGCCCCGCTCGGCCCGAATCTCCAGATCCCCCCCGCGCGCCTCGATCCGCGCCGGGCCTTCCCCGCCCCCGGCGCCGGATTCCAGCCCGCCGCCCAGCGCAAATTGCAGGCTGTCGCCGCTCACACGGCCCTGATGGTTCAGGAAATCCCCGCCCGCCGTGATGACGCCATGACCACCAGCGTCCATGATCCCCCGCCGGTTGTCGATCCGGCCACCAGCACTGACAAACAGGTCGCCCGCCGAAATCACGCCATGATTGTCCAGGTCGCCCCGGTTCGCCCGCAACACCACGGAATTCCCCAGGATTTGCCCCAGGTTCGTCAGATCCCCGTCGCGGGCATCAAGACGGGTCTGCCCCAACGAACTGAACACCCCCTTCTCCGTGTTGAGTATCCGCGTGGCGGAAAGATACAGCCCGCCATCCGCGTTCCACAGACTGTCGTTGGTGATGCTGCCCGTGAAATAAAGCGCGACGCTTCCCTTCGCCTCGTAGAATTCCCGACCCCCAACATGGGTGTAGTCTCCTTCCAGCCGCGCCGTGAAATCCCCTCCGCTCTTCACACTGCCGTCAAACCCCAGCGAATTCCCTTCCAGGTACAGATGGCCCTGCGCCGCAATCTGGCCATTCCGGTTGAGTATCTCCAGTTGCTTCACCGTCGCGCCCGCCGCGCGACGGGCGTCCAGCACGCGCAATTCCCCGCCCGAGACAATCTGTCCACCGCTGTTGTCGATCCGCGTCCCGCCCACCAGCGCCAGGAACTGGCCCGCCCGCAGACTGCCCTGCCTGTTGTCGATGTGATCCGCGGCCACCTGGAGCGCCGCGCCTTCCATGCTGCCCCGATTGACGACATCCCGCGCCGTCACCACCGTGGTGCTCTCCTCGTTGCCGATGGTCCCCGTATTGCGCACTTCCCGGGCGCTGACATTGACATGGTCCGCCCGCGTCCCGATCCCCCCGGCATTGTCCAGCGTATCCCCGGCGCTGGCCGAACCACCAATGTCGCCGATGTTGTTGAGATCATCACCCGCGTTGGCCGAACCCGCAATGTCGCCGATGTTGTTGAGATCACCGCCCGCGTTGGCCGAACCCGCGATGTCGCCCTCGTTGTCGAGCGTGCCACGGGCGTTGGCGCTCCCCGTGATAATGCCCGCATTGGAAAGATTCGCCGCCAACGCCGAACCACCAATCCCGCCCCTGTTGTCGAGCGTGCCGCTGGCGTTGGCGTCGCCGCCGATACTGCCATCATTGGAAAGATTCGCGGCCCAGACCGAGCCACCGATTCCACCACTGTTGGAAAGACTGCCGCTGGCGTTGGCGCTGCCGCCAATACTGCCGCTGTTGGAAAGATTCGCCGCCGACGCCGAACCACCGATGTAACCGCCATTGCCAAGACTGCCGCCGGCGCTGGCCGAACCCCCGATATAGCCGCCATTGTCGAGATTGCCGCCGGCGCTGGCCGAGCCGCCGATGCCACCCCTGTTGGAAAGATTGCCGCCCGCGCTCGCGCCGCCGCCAATATTGCCGCTGTTGACAAGATTCGCCACCGCCGACGCCGAACCACCGATATAGCCGCCGTTGTCGAGATTGCCGCCGGCGCTCGCGCCACCACCAATACTGCCGCTGTTGGCAAGATCGCCCCCGGCTGTCGCGTCGCCGCCAATGAGACCACTGTTTTGCAACAAGGCCCCCGCTGTCGCGTCGCCGCCGATCTCCCCACTGTTGGCGAGATCATTGCGCGCCAGCGCCGCGCCAAGAATCATCCCGCTGTTTACAAGATTCTCGCCACTCGCGTCACCGCCCACGCTGCCGCTGTTGACAAGATCACCCCCGGCTGTGGCGTTACCGCCAACAAAACCACTGTTCTGCAGCAAGGCCCCCGCTGTCGCATCGCCGCCGATCTCTCCACTGTTGGAGAGATCATTGCGCGCCAGCGCCGCGCCAAGAATCGCCCCGCTGTTTACGAGATTTGCGCCGCGCGCGCCGCCACCAATGAAACCACTGTTGGCAAGATCGCCCCCGGCTGTCGCGTCGCCGCCAATGAAACCGCTGCTGCGCAACGCGCCGCCCGCCGTCACGCCGCCGCCAATCTGGCCACTGTTGGAGAAATCACCGCGCGCCCGCGCCCCGCCAGCAATCGCGCCACTGTTTACGAGATTTGCACCGCTCGCGCCGCCGCCAATGAAACCACTGTTGGCAAGATCACCCCCTGCCGCGGCGTTGCCGCCAATGAAACCGCTGTTCTGCAGCAGGACGCCCGCCGTCGCGTCGCCACCAATCCGGCCGCTGTTGACAAGATCGACGCGCGCCAGCGCCGCGGCGTTCAATACCCCCCGATTCGCAATATCGCCCGCCCGCGCCAGACCACTGATCCAGCCACCGTTGTCAAGATAGGTCGCCACATCCACCGAACCGCCGATCCACCCCATGTTCACCAGGCTGTTCGCCCGCGCGTGCGTCCTCCCCAGCCCGCGAATCAGACCATCGTTCGAAAGATGTTCCGCAATGTGCAGCACCAGCGCCGCGTCGCTCTCGATGATCCCACCATCGTCATTGACCAGTTGCAACGCCGCCACATACAAATCCCGCGCGCTCCGGATCATCCCGCTGCGATTGTCCAGCCGCCCCTCCAGGCTCAGGTACCAATCCGACAACCCCGTCTGGACCAGCTTGCCGCCAATATTGCTGAGCGTCCTCGCCTCGATCGACAGCCGCCGGCCCACGATTTCCGCCTGATCCGTCTTCAGCGCCTCCGATCCCGCTTCCATCCCCGCCGCGCGCCGCGCGTTAATCAGAATCTCTTCCGCGCGCACGCGACTCCCCGAAAGATCAATTTCCGGCCCGGAAAGCTGGATACTCCGGCTGGCAACCACCTCCCCGCCCGCCCGCAACTTCCGGCTCGCCGACACCAGCAAATCCGCGCCTTCCGCAAAACTGCCGTCCCCCTTCAACCCCGCAACCAACTGTGACTCCGGCGTGCTGTCAAACAGACCATCCGCGCCTTCCGCCCGCAGCGACACCGCGCCTTCCGCGCCAATCAGGCCACTGTTCTCCAGACGACCTTCCACTTCCAGCCCAAACACCCCTCCCGCATACGCCATGCCCGTGTTCTTCGCCAATTGCCGGGCGCGCACCGCCACATCACCATCCGCAATGATCCGCCCCGTATTCTCCAGCCGACCGTCTACGCCCAGACGCAGACCACCATCCCCCGCCAGCATCTCCCCCGCGTTCCTGACCCCTATTCCAGCCTCCGTACCCATCAGGTGGATCTTGTTCGCGTACATGCCACCCAACTCGGCAACATCCAGCGCGAATACAGGCCCCTGTCCAGCCCGCCCGCTTCCGGGCACAACCGTTCCATGATCGGCGCTGATCTCGTTTACCCCGGTCACCAGCTTCAATTCCCCCGCGTACAAGGCCCCGTTGATCCGCGCAGCACGCGCCAGTATCGCCGTGTAATCCGCACCACGCGCTTCCAGACCCTTCCCTTCCACCCGCACCTCGCCCCGATCAACGGCATACCCCCGCAGGACACCCCCTTCCAGCAACGGACTCCCCGTCGTCAGGGTCGCGCGGCTCGCATTCAGGAATCCACCACCATTGACCACAATTCCCGCAGGATTCGCAACAATCACTTCCGCGCGGTCACCACCCACTTCCAGCAAACCCCGCAGATAACTCGGATTGCTCGAGACAACCTCGTTCAGGATGATCGACGCCGTCCCCCGGCTCAACCAGGGATTGCCATCGACCACCCCCGCAAGGTACGTGGCCGCGCCCTTGCGCGAATTGTTCAGGACCGCCCCTTCTTCCCCTATGTCAAACTGGCTGTATACATTCCTCGACACCCCGCCGCTCCTCGGCGTCTGGATGTTGATGACCGGCACCCCGTTGCCCCCACGCAACACCGTCGCCTGGCTCCGCCCCGGCGCGTGCTTGTAGGCAATCACCTGTCCCCACACCGCGTTCTGCCCAACAAGGCAGACACAAAGCACGTATGAAAGAAAACGGCGCAAAAACAAAGAACGTCCTGTCTTCATCATGGAAATCACCTCATCAAGCAATTAGCGACAGCCCTCCAGGGCTGTCGGTCAAACTCCATTTGGAAGGGGTTTCTCTCCCCTTCCAAATGGCTGTGGTCGAAACCCCGGTCTTCAGGCCGGGGTTTCGACCTCCGCGCCGCCCTGAAGGGCGGGGTTTCAAACCAGCGTCAGTTTTACCATCAAAACGCATAATTGAGCGCAAACCCCACAACCTTGCCTGTCTCGAACGCATCGGGCCTGTAAAGGGGCGCACCAACAAACAAATCACAATCCATGCCACCGTAGCTGCCCCTGACACCCAGCACCATCCCTGCAAGCCGCTTGCCAACCAGCAAACGACTCGTCTTGCCATGCACCTCTCCATAATCCACCCCCAGATACGGTGAGATCGCACCACCAGCAAGCGGCAGCACAACATCGTTGCGAAGACGCCAACCCCGTTCCGAGGCCAACACCGTTTCACCATCAAAACCGCGTACCGTGTGCCGTCCGCCGATCATGAACTTGTCCGTCGCGGCCAGGTCAGTGAAATTCCACTGCCCGCGCCAGTCCGCCTGATAATAGAACGCGCGACCACCAAGCGTAAACGGAACGCCAAGCTGTGCCCCCGCCTCAAGAATCTGGTAACGCGCCGTGCCTTCGCCAAAATCCTCCTCCGGCGCCGACGTCGCGCGGAACGCCCCCGTTCCCCGCCGATAACCAACATGGGCCGCCACCGTCCGGTTGCCGATGAAACGCTGATAGCGAACTTCCGCCTTCCAGCCGCCCACACGGCGACGCTGGACCTCGACCTCGACATCGTTGATGTAATTGTGATAATCCCGCCGAAATACGCCGAACTCCGCGCTCACCTTGCGGGTCGCGTCACGATACAGCATGCGCCCCACCGAAATCTCCGTATCCTGCTGCCGGGATCGATAGCGATAATCCATGAAGGCCCCGGCCACGCGCTGGTCATTCTGGCTGATGCTGTGCGTGGCGGCAAACGTCCAATATCCCACGGGAAACGCGTAGTGCAGAATCGAACTCAGGCTTCCCAGGCGCTTGCCCGCTTCCCGTTGCCGGGATTTGTCCAGATCACGATTGAGCGTGAGATAGAAGGTGTCGTTCATCCCCACCGGGTTATCCAGAAAGAGACTGAATCCCATCTGGTATTTCCCGGTCGACCGCAAACCGCCGTCATCCAGAGAGATGCCGCCCCGCAAGAATCGTTTCTGCTCATAGGCAACAACAAGGTCGCTCTCCCCCGGCGCGTCTCCGGGCAACACTTGAATATCGGCCTTGACACCCGGCACGCGCTCCAGGTTTTCCAGCGTTTGCTCGACATCCCGCAACTGAACCAGATCCCCCGGCTTCGGGATGGCCGCGCTCGCAAGCCGCCAGCGGGGAGAAACATTCCCCTCGAAGACCATGCGCCGCAAACGCCCCGGCGCCAGCATCAAAACCAGCTCCCCCGTCCTGACATCCTGCGCTTCCAGGTATATCCGCGTTGTCATGAACCCTTTTTCGATCAGCGCGTTCTGCGCCCGGCGGTGCACAATCCCGATTCCCCTTTCTCCAAGGCAGCGCCCAATGGGCGAATCCGCCGCCGTCCTGTCGTTGAGCATTCCGAACAACCAGTCGAAGGATGCGATTCCCTCCCCCTTCAACACGACCCGCCCAATCACGAAACACGGTGTTTCGCTTTCCGGCAAAAGTTCCGCCTGTTCCAGGCGCGGCGTCTGCAAGCGCACATCGGGCGCGCCTTCCTGCCGCTTCCGGATTTCTTCCAGGCGTTCGTCCGTGCGCAACTGCTCCAGCACACCCGGCCGCAGCGGCTGCTGCTGGGCATGCGCAACCGCCAGCACCCCCATGAGCGGCAGGACACCGCAAAGAAATCTCCAAAATCCCCAGACAGAATGAGAATGCTGATTCATGCTGCGCACGCCCGGCAACCGGTGTTTGTTGGAAAGACAGCAACATACCCACGATCCTTTCGCATGTCAAAGCATTCCACGCCCGGCATTTCCCGACGCAACGCCGGAAATGAAAATCGGCTATGATCGGGCTTTTTCCACTCCCGACAAAAGGATATTCCCATGTCAAAATCATCCATGCTCTACACCATGGCAATCATCTCCACCCTGGTCGCCGCGCCAGGATGGGCAGAGCCAAAAACCGCAGCCGCCGTAAACGTCAATGGCTACGCCATTTCCAGGTCGGTGGAATCGGCGCTCGTTGCGGAGCAGGTGAGTCGCGGGGCGCAGGATGGCCCGGAACTTCGCCAGGCCGTGCGGAACGAACTGATCCGGCGGGCACTCCTGTTGCGCGAGGCCAAGAAAAAACAACTGGAAAAACAGGACCTCATCAAGGGACAAATGGAAAGCGCCTCGCAACTGGTCCTGATCCGCGCCTTCCTGACCAGCTATCTCAAGGACAACCCGGCCACGGAAACCGAACTCCGGCAGATCTATGACACCTTCGTCAGCCAATTGGGAACACAGCAATACAAGACCCGGCATATCCTGCTGGAAAGCGAAGACGCGGCCAAGGCCCTGATCGTCCGGCTGGACGCGGGTGAAAACTTCGCCGACCTCGCCCGCGCGCTTTCCAAAGACACCACGTCCGGCGAAAACGGCGGCGACCTGGGCTGGAAAGTGCCTGCCGCATTCGCGGAACCCTTCGGTACGGCGCTCAAACAGCTTGAAAAAGGCAAATACACCATCACCCCCGTGCAAACCCCCTCCGGTTACCATGTCATTTACCTGGAAGATGTCGCGCAACTGACGCCCCCGGGCATGGAACAACTCAAGCCGCAATTGACCGAAAGGGCAAACCAGCAAAAGGTTGGAAAACTGCTTGCCGAATTACTCGAAAAAGCCAGGATCAAATAGCAACCCGGAAATACCACGCAAGAACAGGTCGCATGCCGATGTCGACCATGACGGTCAACGCATGCCGGCAGCAGCGGAAAAATCCAATGCGAGGCAGGGTAAATGTGCCGAAGTGTGGCGAAAAAGCACGGAGATCAAGGTATTTTGGTCGAAATGAATTTGCGCAACGCGGAAATTGCTTATAGAATCCACGCCCACAGTATGGACCGTGCCGTATTCGTTTGTCGACAGTGGCAGGGAATGACGGTCAGTCTGGTTTGTCATGCATACCTGCAGGGGCCGGGATGGAAGTTGGATGTCCGCGTGCAGCCTGTCCCGGTTCTGGAAGAAAATGGAAATGCGGGGAGGTACGACATGGTTTTGATCTGTTTCTCAGGAGGTTAGCCATCGCTCTCAACAAATCGCATCGTGTAAACGAGGAGATCAATGTGCCGGAGGTCCGGTTGATTGGTCAGAAAGGAGAACAACTGGGCGTCGTGAGCTCCCGCGAGGCATTGTCCCGCGCGGAGGAAGCGGGATTGGATCTGGTGGAGATTGCACCCCTGGCGTCTCCGCCGGTGTGCCGCATCATGGATTACGGCAAGTTCAAGTACCAGGAAGCCAAGAAGGCGCACGAGGCGAAGCAAAAACAGAAACAGGTGCAGATCAAGGAAGTCAAGCTGCGTCCTGGCACGGATGAAAACGATTACCAGATCAAACTGAGGAACATGTTGCGTTTCCTGGAGGAAGGCGACAAGCTGAAAGTGACCTTGCGTTTCCGGGGCCGTGAAATGGCGCACCAGGAATTCGGCATGCGCCAGTTGGAGCGTGTCAAGCTCGACCTGGCAAGCGTTGGACAGGTCGAGCAGATGCCGAAAATGGAAGGACGACAGATGGTCATGATTGTCGCGTCCGTCCGGAAAAAGCCAGAAAAACCCGTGAAAGAGAAAACGGTGGAAAAACCTGAGAAAGCGATTGTGAAACACCCGGAAGGCCAGTCTGCCGAAGTGATCGCGGTGGCCTGAATCGAAGGATTCGCAAAAATTTCGACTGTTGCCGTTGTGTTCCTGACGGAGACGGACGATGAGAAGTGACACCAGGTTCCGAAGTGTCTCCGTGGGGGAACACCTGGGTGCCATGAATGAAATGGAGCCACATCATGCCCAAGATGAAGACAAAGAGCGGCGCCGCGAAACGTTTCAAGGTTCGCGCCTCCGGTAGCGTCAAACGGGGTCAGGCGTTCAAGCGCCACATCCTCACCAAGAAAACCGCCAAGGTCAAACGCCAGTTGCGCGGCATCACGAATGTTCACGCATGCGATGCCGCCAATGTACGCGCCATGATGCCCTACGCCTGAAGGAGAGAAACGATGCCGAGAGTCAAACGTGGTGTAACGGCGCGGGCGCGTCATAAAAAGGTTCTGGAACAGGCGAAGGGGTATCGCGGGCGGCGCAAGAATGTCTATCGCATTGCCAAGCAGGCGGTGATGAAGGCGGGGCAATATGCTTACCGTGATCGCCGCCAAAGGAAACGCCAGTTCCGCGCCCTGTGGATCGTCCGGATCAACGCCGCAGCCCGGGAATTGGGCCTCAAATACAGTACTTTCATGAACGGCCTCAAAAAAGCCGACATCGAAGTCGACCGCAAGGTCTTGGCGGATCTCGCTGTTTTTGACAAGGCGGCCTTCGCGGCCCTGGCCAACCAGGTCAAAGCCCAACTGAACATCTAGACAGCGTTGTCACGAAAACACGCCATTGCCCAGGTAGTGATCGGCGCATTTGGCGAAGTGGAAGGCACAATGGGTTCCCGGGATCACGGTCTCGGGATTTTTTTTCAGGCGTTTCCCTGTTCCATCTGCCGGAGCGCCAGGCTGACCGAGATTTGCGCGCCGATCCAGCCCAGGAACGCGCCGATGAGCGGAAGCAGCGCGAAATGTCGCAAGGCAAGTCCCGTAAGCGCGAAGTCACTGCCATAGAGCGACGCCAGCCGCTCCACCGGCGCCTGCAGGGCGGCAAGGCCCAGAAGAATCAGCGCGCCGGCCGCGAGGCCACCCAGACCGCCCTGCAGGATGCCGGAATAATAAAACGGACGACGAATGAAGGCATCGGTGGCGCCGATCAGTCGCGCCACCTCAATTTCGTCGGCGCGCGCCAGCACTTGCAGGCGAATGGTATTGAAGGTGATGGCCACCAGCCCCACGGCGAAGACGGCGGCGAGCAGGCTGACGATCAAGCGACCCAGACGCAGGAGGGCATCGAAACGCTGAATCCAGGCAGAATCCAGTTGCACATGCGCGACACCAGGCAAGGCGGCGAGGCTGTCCTTCAGGGATTCCAGCGCTTTCGGCGCGGATGCCTGCGGTTCGACGACAAAAGCATCCGGCAAGGGATTTTGCGGCAGGCTTTCCACGATATCCGCCATCCCTTCGCGGGTCTTCAGGGATTCCAGCGCCACCGCGCGCGACACGAAGCGCCACTGCCCGGGGAAGCGTTCCGCAAGCGCCGCCTCGACGGCTCCGGTCATTTCGTCGCTGGCGTCGGTCCGCATGAAAACGCTGATTTCCTGCACACCCGAGGCGTTGACGCCAAGCTTCTGCACGTTGTCAAGCAATATGTAGCCAGCGGCGGGCAATGTCATGGCGATGCCGATGACGACAAGCGAAAGCAGCGTGTTCAGGGGCGCGCGCCAGAGTCGTTGCAAGGCATGGCCCAAAGCCGCCCGATGTTGCCTCAGCCAGGTTTTCATGCGTTCAGCCTGCCATGATCGAGCGTCAGGAGACGGGTCGGATGCGGAATTGTCTGTGGCGCGTGGGTGGCGATCACGATGGTGACGCGCACCTGGTTGAAGGCGTAAAACAATTCCAGCACCTGCCGGGCGGCTTCGGGATCAAGATTGGCCGTAGGCTCGTCAGCCAGCAACAGGGAAGGCCGGTTTACCACGGCGCGGGCGATCGCCAGGCGTTGCTGTTCGCCACCGGAAAGCGCGATCGGATTGGCTTTTTCACGCGCCAGCAGACCCACCTTGTCGAGCGCGGCGCGCGCGCGCCGTTGCGCTTCCCTGGAGGGCAGGCCGATGATGTCCAGTGGCAGGCGCGCGTTGTCCAGCGCTGAACGGTCGAAGAGCAGTTTCTGGTCCTGGAACACCACACCCAGATTGCGGCGCAGATAGGGAAGCGCCCTCTTTTTCAGGGCGGGCAGGTTTTGTCCGTTGACCACGAGACTGCCGGAAGTGGGTCGTTCCACCGCGCACAGGAGTTTCAGCAGCGTGGTCTTGCCGGCACCCGAATGGCCGCAGATTGCCGCCATATCGCCGGCGGCGATCTCAAAGCTCAAATCCCGCAGGGCTTCGTGACCACCGGGATAGCGCTTGGTGAGATGGCTGGCGACAATCATGCGAAGATGGCGTCCGCGAAATCGCGGGCGGTGAAGGGACGCAAATCGTCGATCCCCTCTCCCACCCCGATGAAACGGATGGGTTTCGGACATTGCCGGGCGATGGCGGCCACCACGCCCCCTTTTGCCGTGCCGTCCAGCTTGGTGAGCACCAGTCCCGTCACCGCGATGACGCTGTCGAACGCCTTGACCTGCTGGAGCGCGTTCTGGCCGATGTTGGCGTCCAGGACCAGCAATACCTCGTGTGGTCCCGTGGGATCGGCCTTCTGGATGACGCGTCGCACCTTGGCGATTTCCTCCATCAGGTTGAGCTGCGTCGGCAGGCGTCCGGCGGTATCGGCGAGGACCACATCGATGTCCCTGGCGCGCGCGGCATGGATGGCGTCGAAGACCACGGCGGCAGGATCGCCGGATTCCTGGGCGATTACCGCGACGCCGTTCCTTTCCCCCCAGGCAAGCAACTGCTCGCGCGCGGCGGCGCGGAAGGTATCCCCCGCCGCCAGCAGCACGCGCTTTCCCTGGCTCTGGAAATACTTGGCGAGTTTGCCGATGGAGGTGGTCTTGCCCGCGCCGTTGACCCCGGCCAGCATGATGATGAAGGGCTTGTGGGTTTCCACCGAAAGCGGAATTTCCAGGGGTTGCAGCAATTCCGCGAGCGTTCCGGCGAGCGCACGCTGGATGGCTTCCGGCGTTTCCAGCTTTTCCGTCCTGGCCTTTTCCTTGAGCGCGTCGATCAGGTATTGCGTGGCTTCCACGCCAACATCGGAGGTCAGCAGCAGCGTTTCCAGTTCTTCCAGGAGTTCGTCGTCAACCTTGCCGCGGGCAAACAGGGATCTCATTCGTCCGCCCAGTTGCGCGCGCGTCCGGGCCAGCCCGCCGAAGAGTTTCTCACGCCAGCTTCGCGGCGCTTCGGAAGATTCCGTGGCGGGCGCCGATACGGAATCGCTTTCCTTTTTCTTCAGAAAACCAAACATATGAGGTGTCTTTTCAAAAAAACGGGAGGCGGCGACACACGGAAAACGCAGCGCGAAAACCGCAGAACGCAAGGAATGGATTGTGCCAGAAATCGGGAAAACGCACCGGCAAGGCGTACAATCCGCGTCACCCTGTTTCAGGATGTTTTCCCGTCATGCCCCCCACCGACATTTCCCCGCAAGACCAGGTCGCGATTCTTGCCGAGGCGCTCCCGTACATTCGCAAATTCCACGGCAAGACCATTGTCGTCAAATACGGCGGCAACGCCATGGTCGACGAACGCCTGAAGCAGTGTTTCGCGCGCGATGTGGTGCTTTTGAAACTCGTGGGCATGAATGTCGTTGTCGTGCATGGCGGCGGACCGCAGATCGAGCAACTGCTTTCCCGCGTCGGGAAAAAGGGGGAATTCGTCCAGGGCATGCGCGTCACCGACGCGGAAACCATGGAAGTGGTGGAGATGGTGCTCGGCGGGCAGGTTAACAAGGATGTGGTAAACCTCATCAACCAGGCGGGCGGCAAGGCGGTTGGCCTCACCGGCAAGGACGGACGGATGATCCGCGCCAGGAAATTCATGCTGCCCAACCGGGAAAATCCGGAAGACCATATCGATGTGGGCCAGGTCGGCGACATTGTCTCCATCGATCCCTCGCTCATCGGCTTGCTCGATTCGGGCGCGTTCATTCCGGTGATCGCGCCGATCGGCGTCGGCGAGGCGGGCGAGACCTACAACATCAACGCCGATGTCGCCGCCGGCAAGATCGCCGAAATCCTCAAGGCCGAAAAGCTCGTGCTCCTTACCAACACGCCGGGCGTGCTGGACAAGGACGGCAACCTCCTCACCGGCATCACTCCCGGGGAAATCGACAACATGGTGACCGACGGCGTCCTCTCCGGCGGCATGCTGCCCAAGATCGCCTCCGCCCTGGACGCGGCCCGCAGCGGCGTCAAAAGCGTGCATATCATCGATGGCCGCACGGAGCACGCGCTTCTCCTGGAAATCCTCACCGACCACGGCATCGGCACGATGATCAAGAGCCGGTAGCCGCGGGCGAAGAAACGGGCGAAAACCGGCGTTTCATTCCGGCGAGCGTGCATTTCTTGTGCCCGGACATGGCGCGCCGTCTATATCCTGCCGGTGGAGATTCGCGTTTCCATACCATCACGCAACGCACCGGCGTTTTCAATGCTGCCGGGCCGCGTTTCCAAACCGACGTGACGTATTTCGCGGAAGCAGGCGAAACGGTGGACAGCGTGGATTCACGCGGGAAAAGACGAAGGAGCGGGAAACCCTGCCGTTCGCGGGACAGCGGCCCTCCGCAAGGCGCCATCAATGTGTTCGCGCACCAGGGGGGAGACATGGGCGCGTTTTTGTCGCAGGGCTGTCAGTATCCGTTTTCTGACGGGTTCCGGCTGTCCGGGCACGTGGTTCCCGAGCGCGACGGCGAGATTGCGTTGCCAGCGTTCAAACCCGATGCGGCGAATGGGGCTGCCGGCGAGGCGGAGATCGAAATCCACGGGGTTCCAGGAGAAAAGCTCCAGCAATGTGGCCTTGCCGAGACCCGCGCGGTCCACGAAGGCCGGATCGCCCAGGCGGGCAAAGCGGTTCCAGGGGCAAGCCAGTTGGCAATCGTCGCAACCGTAGATGCGGTTGCCGATCAACGGACGCAGCGACTCGGGAATCGGCCCGGCCAGTTCGATGGTCAGGTAGGAAATGCAACGACGGGCATCCAGCACCCAGGGAGCGACAATCGCGCCGGTCGGACAGACATCGAGGCAAGCGCGACACGTTCCGCAATGTCCGGCATCCGGAACAAGGGCCGGCGGCAGCGGCAGGTCGGTATAGAGTTCGCCCAGAAAACGCAGGGAACCGCCGCGGGAAAGCAACAATCCGTGCTTGCCGCGCCAGCCCAGCCCCCCCTTGCTGGCGAATTCCGTCTCCAGGACCGGGGCGGAATCGGCAAAGGCGCGGCAGAGAAAAGGACCAAATTCGGCGCGCATGCGCGCCGCCAGCCTGGCGAGGCGCTGACGCACAATCTTGTGGTAATCGCGCCCCAGCGCATAGCGGGAAACATAGGCGCGCCCGGAATCGGCGAGGCATTCCAGCGCCGGCGCGACGCCTGTCTCCGGCCAATAATCGAGCGCCGCCGAGATCACCGTGCGAACGCCGGGCAGCAGCGCGGCGGGCTGGACGCGCAGCTCCGCATGGCGGGCCATATAATCCATTTCCCCATGCTCTCCCCGGGCGAGCCACGCGCGGAATCGCGCGGCGGTGGCGGGGTCGATTTTCGCGCTGGAGACACCGATTCCAGAAAATCCCAGTTCCAGCGCCCAGTTTCTCAGGGCGGCAAGCCGTTCGAGCGAGGAGGAATCCGCATGTTGCATGACGCGAAGTGTATCCGGGAAGACGCGCTGCCCGATGTTGCCGCCACCGAAAAACTCGGGGCCACGCTGGCGGCGGTCCTCAAACCCGGTCTTGTCATCCATCTGGAGGGCGATCTGGGCGCGGGCAAGACCACGCTGGCGCGCGCACTGTTGCGCGCAAGGGGATATACGGGGCCGGTCAAGAGCCCGACCTACACTTTGGTTGAAGTTTATGTAGTTTCGAGATTATACTTGTATCACTTTGATTTTTATCGTTTCCTCTACCCGGAGGAATTCGAGGATGCAGGTCTTGGGGAATATTTCCGCGACGACGCGATATGTCTGGTGGAATGGCCGGACAAGGCGGTTGGCTACGTTCCGCCTGCCGATGTGCGGATTTCGCTCCAGCACGTTGTTCCCGGCGGACGCCGATGCGTGCTTTGGGCCTGCAGCGAGGAGGGCTTGCAATGTTTGACAAGTCTTTGCGACGCGCGAACGCTTCCGCCCGGAGGATGAGCCGCCGCGATTTTTTGCGTTGCGCCAGCGCGACCCTGGTGGTTTCCGTGACGCCCGCCGGCCTTGCCGGAACGGCGGCAAGGCGTCCCGAATTGCTGGCGGTGCGGGTTTGGCCGTCGAGTGATTACACACGCGTCACGCTGGAACACAATCTTCCCGTCCAATATTCCCATTTCGTCCTCGAAGACCCTGACCGCCTGGTGGTGGATATCGAGGGAATTGAATTCAACAAAATCCTGGAAGAACTTTCGGACAAGGTCGCGGCCCACGATCCGTACATCAAGCTCCTCCGGGCCGGTCGTCACAAGCCGGGCGTGGTGCGGATCGTCATGGAGCTGAAGGCCAAGGTCACGGCCCAGGTGTTTACCCTGAAGCCCGTGGGCGAATATGGGTACCGGCTCGTGCTGGATGTCTATCCGCAAGAGCCGGTCGATCCCCTGCTCGCCCTGTTGCGGGAACAGAACAGCGGCCACCCGCCTGCCGAGGCGCAACCGTTGCCGCTGGAAAATCCCGCTCCGGCCACGAAACCCGAAAAAGCCGGGCAGCCCGGCACGGATGCCGCCAAACCAGAATCCGGCGCCCCGCGAATGAACCGGCTGGTCACGATCGCGCTGGATGCCGGGCATGGCGGCGAGGATCCCGGCGCAATCGGCAAAAGGGGCACGCGCGAGAAAAACGTGACGCTGGCAATCGCCAGACGCCTGAAAACGAAACTGGAGCGCCAGCCCAATGTGCGCGTGGCCCTGACCCGCGACGGCGATTTCTTCGTTCCCCTGGGCGCCCGTGTCCAGAAGGCGCGACGGGTACAGTCGGATCTGTTCGTTTCCATCCACGCGGACGCCTGGATCAAGCCGGAAGCGCGCGGTTCCTCGGTATTCGTGCTTTCCGAAAAAGGCGCCTCCAGTTCGGCCGCCCGCTGGCTGGCGCAACAGGAAAACAAGGCCGACCTGGTCGGAGGCGTCAACCTGAATGTCAAGGATCCCTTTCTCGCGCGCACACTGCTCGATCTTTCGCAAACCGCCACCAAGAGCGACAGCATGCGGCTCGCCAAGGCTGTGCTGGGCGAACTGGGCGGCGTCAATCGCCTGCACAAGGCCAACGTGGAGCAAGCGGGCTTCGCCGTCCTGAAAGCGCCGGACATTCCATCCATCCTCGTCGAGACAGCGTTCATTTCCAATCCGGAGGAGGAGCGCAAGCTGTCCGACAGCAAGTACCAGGACCAGATGGCCGAAGCCCTGGCGCGCGGCATCCTGCGTTATCTCGAAAAAAACCCGCCCGCCCCGAAATCCACAATGGCGGTCCTGTCGGAACATTAGACGCGCGAAACCGCGCCGGGCAAATGCACACGATCCTCGAAAAGCGATCCAAAAACCAGATGCAGATGGATCAGGCGTCTGCGGCCCATGGCGTTCGTCATGCCTGAATTACCCGAGGTCGAAGTCAGTCGCATGGGACTGGAACCGCGCCTGTCCGGACAGGTCACGCGGTCCGTTGTCGCCCGGCGCGCCGATTTGCGCCTGCCGATTCCAGCGGATTTGCACGCGCGGCTTCGCGGGCATCGCCTGGCAGGTATCCGCCGCCGGGGGAAATATCTGCTTTTTCATTGGCCGACAGCGGGCGGCTGGCTGATCCTGCACCTGGGCATGTCTGGCAGCCTGCGCCTGGTCGATCCGAACGCGCCGCCCGGAAAGCACGATCATTTCGATCTGGCGTTCGCCGACACGACAATGCGCCTTCGGGATCCGCGCCGTTTTGGCGTCATCACCTGGCAGGATGGCGAAAACCCGGAAACACATCCGCTTCTCGCCAGGCTGGGCGTCGAGCCGCTTTCGGACGCCTTTACCTCCGCATGGTTTCGGCAACAGGCACAAGGACGAACCCTCTCCATCAAATCCCTGCTCATGGATGCCCGCGTCCTGGTAGGCGTGGGAAACATCTACGCGTCGGAAAGCCTGTTCCGGGCCGGCATCCTGCCCGATCACCCGGCGGGGCGCGTCAGCGCGCGAAAACTTGCCGTGCTGGTCGAAGCCGTGCGCCAGACGCTCGCGGACGCCATCGCGGCAGGCGGCAGCAGCGTGCGGGATTACGTGCATAGCAATGGCGGCGCGGGCAGTTTCCAGTTGCAATGCGCTGTCTATGATCGCGCCGGTCAACCTTGTCCACGCTGTGGACAACCGATCCGGCAAATCCGGCAAGCGGGCCGTGGCACCTGGTATTGCGCGCATTGCCAGCGATGAAACTCCGACGCGGACGCCCGAATCCTTTTTCCGGCTCCCTTTCCCCCGGCCCATCAGGCGACGCGGCGGATTCGCGCGGCAAGGAGCACTCCGCGCGTTCCGGAAGAAAAGCCGGAGGGGCGTTTGCGCGTTTGCTAAACTAACGGATATTTCCAAAGCGCGCTTCCCCCATTTTTCCATCCGCCCCATGGGCGGGGTTTCAAACCGGAATTCGTTACACGATGAACAAGGCTTTCACACGCGAGCCGGATGGCGAGGCGCGCGACGACGACGACACCCTTTCTCCCGCCCTGCAGCTTCCCCCCGGCAGCAGGAACTACATCACGCCAGCCGGTCACGCCCGACTGTTGGAGGAACAAGATTTCCTGATCCGCGAGGAACGCCCCCGCATCGTGGACGTCGTCGCCTGGGCGGCCTCGAACGGCGATCGTTCCGAAAACGGCGACTATCTCTATGGCAAAAAACGCCTGCGCGAGATCGACCGGCGCATCCGTTTCCTGAACAAACGCCTGGAAAACGCGCAGGTGGTCGATCCCACCCTGCAAGGCGACAACGAACAGGTTTTCTTCGGCGCGACAGTCACCCTTTCCTGGGACGGCGGCGAAGAGACGGTCTATAGCATCGTTGGTATCGACGAAGCGGACGCCTCCCGGGGTCGCATTAGCTGGATTTCTCCTCTGGCGCGGGCGCTCATCAAGGCGCGCGCGGGCGACAGCATCCGTTTCCAAACCCCGGCCGGCACACGGGAAATCGACATTCTGGAAGTGCGCTATATTCCCCTGGAATGAAGAGGCCCTTGCGCCTGCACGCGGACGCGGCGGAGCAATCCGGCACGGTACGGGAAACAGGGGTTTTACGCGCGCCGACCGGCG